>CAZIRA010000086.1:0-11321 GCA_964541615.1 uncultured Paludibacter sp. | reverse complement strand
TATTTTAATATTGTTTTCATCCTATTTAAATTATAATGTTAATCTCAAACCTAAGTTAAAACGCTTTTGAGTTGGATAAGCAGAATTTCCACCGGTATTTGACTCGCGGTCATCCGGCATTTTTGTCCACAACAATAGATTGTTTCCATTAATAAATACTTTCAATCTATTCAATCCCATTTCCTTTAACCATCTCTCATTGTTGAATGTATAGGATATTTCTGCATATTTCAAGCGAATGTAAGAACCGTCGAAAAGAAAGCGTGTACCAGATGTATATGGGCTAGCTACATTCCCCCATCGTGGCAGAGGTACGTCAGCATTTACATTATCTTTGGACCAGTAGGTTCCTTCGTCAAAAGCAGTATTTCTAACTCCGCCTAAACTAGATAAGCCTACATACCGTGTTACATCATTTACACCATAAAACTGTGTAAAGAGGCTAAATCCTTTGTAATCCACTCCAATTTGAAAATTAGTAGTATTAAGAGGCACTCCGGTATAAGCATAAGGAATATTATCAAAAGTGGAAATGATTCCGTCTGCATCATAATCGAGGATATTATAATTACCCGGCATGCGTGCATTATCTAAAGCGTCGTGTCCGGTACTTCCATATAATTCATCCCAATTGTTATAATAACCATGATCCAGGTATGAGTATGTTTGTCCCACCTGCTTATTTGCTCGTTTCTGATATTCCGGCAACAACTGAGGATCATCTGCTTTGAGAATTTTATTTATAGCACGCGTGTAAAAAACATTTCCCCACAAACGCCAGTCAGGGGTCAGTTGCTTATTCCAGCGAAGTTCTATTTCAAAACCCTTACTAGCAACTTCTCCAAGGTTTGCAGTTGGTGCGGTAGTTCCAAAATAGGAAGGCACTGCACGGCTACCTCCACTGAGCAAAATGTCGGTTCTGTTTTCATTAAAATAATCTATTGTACCTGAAATCATGCCACCGAACAAAGCAAAGTCTGCGGCTATATCTAACTTTTTGGCAACCTCCCAGTGTACATTCGGATTTCCTACTTGAGATTCATAGTACCATTGGTAAGGGCTATTAGGAGGGTCAACTCCCGTCAAACCTTGATTAAAGGCTCCTCCATATCCCCAAGTATCCATATAGAGCCATCTCCCACCAACATTATCATCACCGATTTGGCCAAAAGATGTTCTAAATTTCAGCATATCGAGCCATGTGGCGTTGAGTTTCTTAAAGAATGGTTCTTCAGTAACCACCCAGCCAACTCCGCCTGACTGGAAAAATGCAAATCGGTATGCTGGGGAAAATTTTTCCGATCCGTTGTATGCACCATTGTATTCCAACAAATAGCGTCTTGCATAGTCATATGTTGCACGGAACACCCAGTTTTCACGATAGTAGGGCAACATACTTCCGCTTGCATATTGTTCGCGGCTGAAATTACCCATGCCACCCAAAGTGTGCTCTCCAAATTTATTTGAATAATCAATTTGAGTGGAGTAGTTAAGACGACGGTAGGTTGCACCATTGTTTACACTTCCGGCTCCGGTTGTCCATGCAATATTGTTGCGATAATCAAATTTATTATTGCCATCAACTGTCACATCGGTGTACACATTGCCTGTTTCGGGATCGATCCATTTATGTGCATTGTTTTCCCAGTCGTTCGTATCGTCAATCCCACGATTTAATTCCTGAAAACTGTTATCAAACGCCAATCTTCCCTGAACTGCCAAACCTTTTAGGAAAAAATCGAGTTTTTGTCTTAAGGTAAAGTCTGTATTTAATCGATCGCTGGTAGTATATCCAACCCCATTCACACTGATATCTTCCATTGAGTTGGTTGCAGCCTGAGTAGGATTTGGATAGTAATATCCAAAAGTTCCATCGCTATATTTTGGTCTGAAGGAGTCCGGTGATATTCCGTAAAATGCAGCCCACACGAGGTTTTCATAATTGTTGAAGTTTGTCCCTTTTGAAACTGCGTGCGAACCGGATAGATTAACACTCAACTGAGTGGTTTTTGTCAAAGTGAAGTCAAAATTACTACGAACGTTAATACGGTCATATCCAAAGCCAGTTTTATACCCCCTATTATTATCAACGCTTTTATATATATCTCCTTCATGCGCATAGTCCACACTGGTAAAATACTTTACAAACTGAGTACCACCTGAGACATTGACGTTAGCATTGTATGAAGTCGCAACATCTTTCAATAACTCATCCACCCAATCCACATTTGGATAACGTTCAAATTCCTCTGTATTGGCAGGCCAACGGTATTTATTGATAGTTTGTTGTGGTAAATAGTAGCTCCATGATTCCGGTTTGTAACCTAATTCGTTTTCGATAACCCGATTACGTAACATTAACGCATCGTATGAATCCTTGAGGCCCGGTAATTTGGAATATGTTTTCAGGGTTGTACTAACGTTAATATCAACATTGGCTTTGCCTTCCTGACCACGTTTAGTGTTAATAAGAATAACACCATTAGCCCCACGCACACCAAAAACAGCTGTTGCTGAGGCGTCTTTTAAAACTGAAATTGTAGCTACTGAATTAATATCTACGCTGTTCATGGGACGTTCTATACCGTCAACCAGAACTAAAGGATCACTTCCGTTCCAAGTAGAAACACCGCGAATCGTAATTCTTGGATCTTCTTCACCGGGTTTTCCTGAAGCAACCATAGTTACTAATCCCGGAAGATTTCCGGTAAGAGCCTGTCCCAGACTGGATACACCACCAGTCCGCTCCAATACTTGACTGTTAGTTTGAGTAATAGCTCCGACCACACTGGCTTTTTTCTGTTGTCCGAAACCTACTACCACAACTTCTTCTAATTGCAGATTTTTGTCACTTAATGTAACAACAATCTCTTTATTTCCCTGAACTTCCACTTCTAAGGTTTCCATACCCACGTAGGAAACCACCAGAGTCTGACTTCCGGAAGGAATTGCCAGGGTAAATCTTCCATTCGCATCCGTCACGGTGCCCACAGCTTTGTTTTGTTTAAGCGTCACAGAGGCTCCGATGATCGTTTCTTGTCTTGAATCCTGAACCACACCTCTCACGGTAACATTTTGAGCAAAGACCGATGTGAGACTCAATGAGGCCAGCAAGAATAGCGATGTAACTGCTTTTTTCTGATTGAATACAAAATTGAAACAATCAAAAATGATTTTTCTGTAGATGTTTTTCATTATTTTCTCATTAAACTTAATAAAATGTTTTCTGGATAACGTTAACATTTTCTCTGTATAATATTAATGTATCATTGGATACAAATTATATGGAAATGTTAAAAATAACTGGTTAGATTGGGTTAATAAAGGTCAACTTCCGTCTTTTTTTCTCATGATTATAATTATTTAAGAGTTAACAATATTTATTAATTGCAGTGTTACAAATTTATTAAATATACTAGTAGGGGCTTTACCTAATTATAACAGATACTTTTCTAATTGTTACATTTAAAGTTAAAATGTTTCATTTTTTAGCAGTTTTGATACATTCATTATTTTTTTACTACATTTGTAACCAAATATTACCTGAAATCATGAAATCACTTTCCCTCCAATTCATATCCATTTTCTGGGTGCTTTGTATCACTGTGAATGCCCAAACCGGCATATTCTATTCCACGGACAAAGACCTGTCTAACAGCCTGATAAACAGCATTTATCAGGATAAACGCGACTATATCTGGATTGCTACTGAAGATGGGTTGAATAAGTTTGATGGAGTAAAATTTTCTGTTTACAAAAACAACCTGAAGGACTCTACATCGCTGAAAAACAACTATGTACGATGTATGTACGAAGATTCAAAAGGTAGATTTTGGGTTGGAGGCATCAATGGATTGCAGCTTTTCAACCGGACTTCCAATAAATTCTCAAATATCCACCTGTATTCCTCCAATAATATTCTCCAACCGCATGTTACATCTATATTTGAAAGCAAAGATGGAACAATTTGGATAAGTACTTCCGGAGAAGGAGTCCTGAAACTCAACCCGAATAATAATTCCCGCTTTGAGGCAGACGCCCGACTGAATTCAAAACTGCCAAGCATCCACTTGATGTTCGTGCATCAAGACAGCTACAACCAGCTTTGGATCGGAACCGAGAATCACGGACTTTGCATGTACGACACCGGAAGCGGCGCTATCCGATCTTTTGACGTAAAAACCGGAAATATTGACAATAACCGTATTTCAGCCATCGCTGAAGACGATAAAGGAAACATTTTTATCGGTACGCTTGCCGGAGGAATTTTCAAACTCAACAGAGAAAAATGGGATTTTGAATCGATACCACGTGCTAATAGTCCTGTGCCCCTTCCTGTCAAAAGTCTTTTTATCGATAACCAGAAACAGCTGCTTATCGGAACCGATGGTTTGGGATTAAAATATTACAACTACGAGAACAACCGGGTTGAGGACTACCAGATGTCTTCATCGATTTTTGACTTCTCAAATGTTAAAGTTCACTCCATTCTGCAGGACAGAAGAGGTAACCTGTGGATCGGCCTTTTCCAGAAAGGAGTTTTCCTCCTGAGAAACAATCCTTACCGTTTTAATTACATTGGCAACAAGTATCACAACCAGGATTTGATTGGATCGAGCTGTGTCACTGCAGTTTATAAAGACAAAGATTATCTCTGGATCGGGACTGACAACGATGGAATGTATCAGCTTGACAAGCAGTACCGCGTGCGCCATTTTGCTCACACTAATACGCCAGGCTCCATTACCAGCACGGTTATGTCAATTGTACAAACCAAAAACGGGGAAATCTGGCTCGGCTCCTATTTGAACGGATTGGCACTTTTCAACAAATCTACAGGTAGCTGCACCTACTTCAACGACAAGCCTGCAAACCTGGGCAACAGTACTTTTGATAATAAAATCAACTGCATGATTGCAGATGAAAATAATGTGCTTTGGATCGGAACTCACGGTGGTGGAGTTTACACATTTGATACAAATACACGGAAATATGTGAAGCATTATTCGTTTCCATACATCACTAACGATTGGATAAACTGCCTTTTCAAAGATAAAAACGGAATGGTATGGGCGGGAACACACAAAGGTTTTTCAATCATTGATACCAAAAAAAATCAAGTCAAAAATTTCTCCGAAAACAATGAAATCACACCCGGCAAGGTGATTTACTCCATTATTCAGGATAAAAAAGACAATATTTGGATTGGGACTACCGAAGGTGTGGCAATCTACGATGTAAAAAACAATAAATCTCAGAAATTAACGGTTGAGAATGGGCTGGCGAGCGACGTTATCTGCGGACTGGTAGAGGATGCAGGCGGAAATATCTGGATGAGTACGCACAATGGCATTTCGAAATACAATCCGAATGACAGCACTTTTTCGAATTATTACAGCTCTGACGGCCTGCAAGGCAATGAATTTACCAAAGGAGCATTTTTCAAAAGTGAAAACGGCGAAGTTTTCTTCGGTGGTATCAGCGGACTAACTTCATTTTTTCCAGAACAGATAAAGGAAGACAGAGAGTCGCTTAAACTTTTCGTAACAGCCCTGAATATCGGCGACAGAGTAGTTTTCAACGATGGGAGAAAAGGGAAAGCCGGTAATCGCTTTATCTCTGACCTTGACACTATTTTTCTGGATTACAAAGACAACATCTTCAATCTTGAGTTCTCAACTTTCAACTACGGTGTGGCCGAACAGGTGCACTACCGCTACAAAATGGAAGGGCTCAATGATACCTGGATCAGCACCAATCCCGGCGTAAACCGGATTCACTTCACCAATATCAATTTCGGCACCTATAAACTGAAAGTAACTGCATCACTCCGCGATCTGGAGTCTGAAGTGCGTGAAATTACCATAATTATTTCTCCACCGTGGTATTTGACAAATCTGGCAATCGCCACGTACATCATACTTGCAATGTTATTACTGTACGGTATGGCCCGATTTATCCTCGACAGAATCAAACACCGCCAGGAAATGATGATGCGTCAGCATGCCGAGCAACTCAACGAAGCCAAACTGCAGTACTTCATCAACATTTCTCACGAGATCAGGACACCGATGAGTTTGATTATAAGTCCTCTGGAGAAATTAATTCCAGGCGAGAAAGATCCGCAGAAAATCTATCTTTATCAGATCATGCATCGGAATGCAAAACGTATTCTCAGGCTGATTAACCAGCTGATGGACATACGGAAAATTGATAAAGGACAGCTTGTCCTGAAGTTTCGTGAGACGGATATCGTCGGCTTTATCCAGGATTTGATGCAGACCTTTGAATATACGGCGAATAAACGAAATATGGACTTCCAATTCGTTCATGATCAGCCGGCTCTCAAGGTTTGGATCGACTTGAACAACATGGACAAAGTATTGATGAATATTCTGTCAAATGCATTCAAATTTACGCCTGACAATGGAAAAATCACGATAAAACTGGATACCGGGACAGCTCCAGAAGCAGAAGGTGCATTGAAAAATTACTTTGAAATCACCGTTTCAGACTCCGGAATAGGGATTAATGAAAGTGATTTGGAGAATATCTTCGCCCGTTTCTACCAAATCGATAATGATTACACCAAGTCTCAGATCGGAACAGGAGTAGGACTTCACTTGTCCCGATCACTCGTGGAACTTTCTCACGGAATCATCTTTGCGCGAGCTAATTCAGAAGGACCTGGTAGCGAATTTGTTATCCGCCTGCCACTCGGAAACAGCCATTTGAGCAGACACGAAATGATTGGAGAAATGGCACCTGCAGGAACTTCAGCAATCACCCATAATGTTGAAAAAGAGAATCTTGAAGTTCTCTCTGAAGTAATTGCAGAGCCAAAAGCCGAGGTAAAGTCAAAAACAAAATTCAGAATCGCCGTTGTGGAAGATGACGATGAAATCAGGCATTATTTGAAACTGGAACTCTCGTCTGTGGTGAAAGTTGCAGAATTTCCAAATGGAAAGGAGGCACTGAATTACATCCTGACCGAAAAACCCGATCTGGTGCTCAGCGACGTGATGATGCCTGAAATGGATGGAATCACTTTGTGTAAAAAAATCAAATCGAACGCCAATATCAATCATATTCCGGTCATTCTGCTCACAGCCAAAACTACCGACCATGAAAAAGCCGAGGGGTTTGAAACTGGTGCGGATGCTTACGTTGGAAAACCGTTTAACATCGAACTGCTTACAACACAGATTCTCAGCTTGATAGAGAACCGAAAACGACTGGAAGTAAAACCATTGGAAGACGAAGGCAATAAAGCACTGCTTGAGACTGAACCGTTGAAATCGTCTGATAAAATTCTGTTGGAAAAAATATTGAGACTAATAAATGACAATATTTCGAGCAGTGAACTGAACGTCGATTTCTTATCTAAAAGCGTGGGAATGAGTCGTGTACACATGTACAGAAAGGTAAAAGAACTGACAAATCAGTCCACACACGAATTCATCAAAACAATTCGCATGCGGAAAGCTTCTGAACTGCTTTCTCAGCAGAAAATCAACATTTCTGACGTGGCATACGCGCTCGGATTTTCTAATTTATCCCATTTTTCGAACGTCTTCAAATCATTTTACGGCATGTCACCGACAGAATACGCCGAGAAACACAGGAAGGAAGAAGATTCACAACTCATTGAATCTTAAGATTCTTTCGATTTCGGGGTTTTACCACCCCGATTTTTTTTGTGCCGGAAGTTGCTTTTGGTTCTTATTGCAGGTTTTCTTCCTCTCTTTCGATTAGCATCGGGATTGTATTCAGGCGCGGTGCCCAATTCTTCCGGAAGTGGAATTTTATAGATTTCTTTTTCAAGAAAATTCTCGATTTGCCTAAAACGGTACTGTTCCTCTGGTCCAACGAGCGTAATGGACATACCTTCGTCGCCGGCACGGGCCGTACGCCCGATGCGGTGCACATAATCCTCCACTTCGTAGGGTACATCGTAATTAATTACAAGCGTAATGTCATCAATATCAATGCCTCGCGAAACAATATCGGTGGCAATCAGCATGTTTACGCGGTTGTTTTTGAACTCGTGCATCACGGCGTCGCGCTCTTTTTGCTCCAAATCGGAGTGCATCTCACCTACCGAAAGTCCCATTTTGCGTAGCGTACGGGTAAGTTCCTTCACTTTCAGTTTCGATCCGGAAAACAGGATGACTTTATTCGGAGTTTTATCTGCAAACAGATGCCTGATTATCCCGTTTTTCTGTGCTTCTTCACAGATATAAGCCGTTTGCATGATGGTTTCCGGCGGACGCGATATGGCAATTTTCACCTCTACCGGATCACGCAGAATGGTTTTGGCCAGCTGGCGGATCTTGGGAGGCATGGTAGCCGAAAACATGATGGTTTGCCGATCTTTTGGCAAGCGGTGCACAATCATCATGATATCGTCAAAAAATCCCATATCGAGCATCCGGTCGGCTTCATCCAGAATGAAATATTTTACATGAGAAAGGTCAATTTCGGACAAATTCAAGTGAGAAATCAATCTACCAGGCGTTGCAATGACTACATCGGCTCCTTTTTGCAATCCAGTCCGCTGAATATCCCAAACCGACGCCTCTCCGCCACCGTAAACCGCCACAGAAGAAACCGGAACGAAATAAGAAAATCCTTCCATCTGCTGATCAATCTGCTGCGCCAATTCCCGTGTCGGCGACATGATTATGGCATTCACGGCATGTTCGGCACGCGGCTGGGTGTAAAGATTATTGATTAGAGGAAGCAGAAATGCAGCCGTCTTACCGGTGCCGGTCTGCGCACAGGCTATCAAATCCCTTTTTTCGAGAATTACAGGGATGGAATGCTCCTGAACAGGAGTCATTTCGATAAAATTCATGGCATCCAGGCCGTCTAGCACTTCGTCACAAAGCGGAAGTTCGTCAAATCTCATGTAGAATTGTTTTTGTCAAATTTTCTGCAAAATTACTAATTTTTAATGGATAAATGTGCCATCTCTTCATTATTGCTAAATGTGAGCCCACAGTGTATATTAAACAAAAAAGAGACGCTTCCGCATCTCTTTTCTATTCTTATTCAGCATTAATTAGAAATTACTTACCAATTCCATTGTATCTGCCGCAATCATGTATTCCTCATCAGTAGGCACAACCACAACTTTTACCCTGGAATTTTCGGTGCTGATTACCAGTTCTTCACCTCTTGTTTTGTTGATTTCAGAATCGATTTCAATTCCCATGAAACTAAGTCCGTTGCAAACTCTTTCACGAGTAACTGTTTGATTTTCTCCAACACCGCCGGTAAACACCAGCACATCTATTCCGTTCAACGCTGCCGCATAAGCTCCAATGTACTTTTTGATTCTATATTCGTACATATCCAGAGCAAGTTTTGCGCGCTGGTTGCCTTCGCTGATGGCTTTTTCGATGTCTCGCATATCCGATGAAAGTCCTGAAACTCCCAACACACCGCTGTGCTTGTTGAATAGCGTAGTAGCAGCAGCCGTTCCGATCATCTCTTTATCCATGATGTATGTCACTACTCCCAAATCCACATCACCGGAGCGGGTTCCCATCATCAGACCTTCTACAGGCGTGAATCCCATGGTCGTATCAATGGATTTCCCGTTTTCTACAGCTGTGATGGATGCACCGTTTCCGATGTGGGCAGTCACGATTTTAGTTTTGGAATAATCGAGATTCAAGAATTCACAAACACGTTTTGAAACGTAGCGGTGGCTTGTTCCATGGAAACCGTAGCGGCGAATGCCGTATTTCTTGTAAAGCGTGTAAGGAATTCCGTACATGTAGGCATATTCAGGCATCGTTTGGTGGAAAGCCGTGTCAAAAACTGCTACCTGCGGAACGGTTGGTAGAAGTTCATTGATAGCGTAAATTCCGGACAGGTTTGGCGGATTGTGAAGCGGAGCAATTTCGATGCACGATTCGATATTTTTGATAACTTCGTCGGTAATTACTACGCTGGAATTAAATTTTTCGCCTCCGTGAACTACCCTGTGTCCTACTGCTGAAATTTCTTCCATATCTTTCAGGCAACCGTGTTTTTTACTGGTCAAAACACCCAAAATATATTCTATTGCCACCTGATGTTCAAGAACTTCACCCTCAAGAATTACTTGCTCGCCATCCTCGCGCGTATGTTTTAGAAACGAACCTTTCATCCCGATTTTTTCAACGCCGCCGGAACCAACAACTTTTCGCTGACTCATGTCAAACAGCTTATACTTTACAGAAGAACTTCCGCAATTAAGTACCAATATTTTTGTATTTTCCTTCATCTTTTCAGTTATTTAATGAGGTTCCCCGATTCATCGTAGTTAAAAAATCCTTTGCCTGTATGCACGCCAAGGTGCTTTGCGCGGTACATCCTGAGAAGCAGCGGCGACGGTTTGTATTTTACATGCCCGTATTCATCATACAGATTTTCCATCAGTTTCACAATTTTTTCAATGCCCAATTTATCTGCAATGCGGAAAAGCCCCTGCCGGTGACCAAATCCAA
Organism: uncultured Paludibacter sp.; assembly: GCA_964541615.1. Taxonomy (GTDB): domain Bacteria; phylum Bacteroidota; class Bacteroidia; order Bacteroidales; family Paludibacteraceae; genus UPXZ01. The sequence continues at coordinate 822 of CAZIRA010000086.1, read as the reverse complement.
TGTTCATAATCCGGTCTATATCTTCAGTTGTGGCGATGCCTTCCATCAGCATGGAGCAAGCTTCGTTCAACTGGATCAGGAATAAACGGATGCTTACCAATCCCGAAGATTCTACCACCGGAACGTATTGATAATTAATCAGTTTTGCAAACTTGCACACTTTATCGTAGGTTTCGTCGGAAGTTTCAAGGCCACGAACAATCTCGATGATTTGTGATTCGATTACGTTCGACAAAAAGTGGAGACCGATTGCCCGGCTTTTGTTTTCCAGTTCAGACGCTAAATCTGAAACGATAATTGTAGTTACGTTTGATGCAATGATTGCATTTGGAGCAACTACGCTTTCGAGTCTTCTGAAAACTTCTTTACGTTCAGCTACCGTTCTTTCACCTGTCAGGGTGTTATAGCGGATTGCTTCGATCACAAAGTCGCAACCATCAAAATCAATGTAGTCCATTGTTCCTCTGATGCGGCTCATGATTACTTTTTTCTCGTTTTCGGTAAGCCCCCACCCTTTTATGCGGCGGTCCAGCTTCTCTTCAATCCTACGGAATGCATTGGCAATCTGCTCTTCCGTCGGCTCCAGGAAAACTACCTCCATGCCGTGCGTAGCGGCGGCAGTAGCGATGATGCTTCCGTCTTTTCCGCAGCCAACCACACCGATTTTGGAAAATAATGTTTTCTTCCGGCTTCTTTTACTTAATCCGTACCGTTCTATCGGTTCTTTTGTTAGTGATGCCATTTTATTATGTTGTTTAATTTATTTTTTTGAAAAGTGATAAATGCAAGATGTCTGATGTCTGATGTCTGATGTCTGATGTC
>CAZIRA010000085.1:0-11472 GCA_964541615.1 uncultured Paludibacter sp. | reverse complement strand
CGTATTCCTCAAGCAGTTTCACGTCATTTCTGGTGGTGATAAATTCAACAGAATGAAAACCGCGTTCGGTCAGTTGCTCAGCCACTTTTTCCAGATTTCCTTCAAAATCGGTGTATTTTCCAGCAGCGTCATCTGCTAAAAAAGGATACGTTGGAATCCCTCCTGCAGCGATGATAATATCACAAACTGTCTGCATCGGGAGAAATGCTTTGGCTGTTTCCGGAACAAACGCAGCACCACCCGCTTTCAAAAGATTTCCACGAATTTCATTCTCAACTCCAGCAAAATCTTCGGTTTTCGATTTCAATTCCTTTCCACCGAAAAGTTCTTGAAACAACTTCGCAATGCAGGTTTCATCATTAGCACAATGCTCATACACTTTCAGTCTAAGCGCTTTAGCAAGATGACGTTCGCGGATAGAACCTTTGGTCAAATTATCTTTAATCCAATCGATATCAAGCGTGAATCCTGCATTCTTTTCTTTGAGGATTTCATTCAGCTTCACACACATGGCTTCAACCTGCAGATTGGCTTCATTTCTCACTCCAGCCAATTGCGAAGCAAAAGGTTCTTCCAGTTTAAATGGATAGGATAATCCTTTTCCACTCAAATAGGTACGGCCTGGATTTCCCGGATCATTCACGCGAAGTCCGGCTTTTTGGTCTTCCTCGTTCAAACTGATAAATTCGATATTGAACAACGGAACGAGGTTGCGTTTTTTACACCCTTCAGCCCATTCTTCGTAACCTTCCGTAGTGTAGAAATCATTGACTCCCACCACTTTTACCTCTTCTGCCACTGCTCTGTCGAGTGCATCGTCCACATCATTGAAAGCGCTGAACGAATACGGCGTGTGCATGTGAGCATTAACTTTTATTGTTGACATCTTATATATTTACGAATTAATTATTTACAATTTACGATTGGTTTAATAATTTTTACTTTACTTATTTTTTCATCCATTTTTTAGGAATAGGTACCACACAAATATTCATCGATATGTTATCGTCAGAAAGCATGGCGGACTGAATCACGATTTTAGTCCCATCTGCATTGAATGTCGGGTGCGGATGGTCGCTTGCAGTTGGTTTATGTCCGGTTGTGAGCAACTTCAACTCGCTTGAATTTCTGTCTATTAGATAGATATTTCTTGCAAAATCATCACCCACTGCAAAACGTTTATCCGATGAACCTCCAACGTGCCAAAATCCGCTTCCAAACGGGATTTGCCCAGCAATGTGCATTTCACGGGTGTTGATATTGATGATGCCGAATCCAGTTGGTTTTTCACGTGTTCCGGTATTTCCCCAGGAAGCATCCTGACCGGGATTTGCTCCATAATGTCCTGTTCCTTCAAAATCTGTCGGGTCTGTTTCAGTCCGGATTTTTCTGTGCCCGAGAATTGCCACGGCTACTTCGTCTTTGCTGATTACAGCTTCGTGAGTCACCCATTCATAGGATGCTTCGGGATATAAAGGACGCAATCCAGTGCCATCGGAATTGACAATCCAGGTACGCTGAGGAGCTTTTCCGCCTGTTTCCCAGCAGAAAATCAATTGCCCGGGGACCCATGGATTGGTCTGAAGGTGCCCCATTTGAAACGGCACCGAGACTACGTATTTAGTTTCTCCGGTTTTCAGATTCATTCCTGCAATTCCTGCCGGACCTTCACCCATATTTCGGGGGCCGAAATTTGGTTCAATTTTAACACCTTTAGGCAGGTGTTGCATCGCTTTTTCTTTGCCAACCCGAAACCATGCCCATTCCTCATCCGCATCCAGGGCCATATCGCCAAATGCCTGATATTCATCGGGAATTATTCCGCAAATTCGCTGATAATTATCAGCCGATTTTATGTTTCCGGCTTTGCTGTCAGCAAATACTTTTTCCAAATCAACCTCAACAATGGATTTGGATTTATTTTCATTATCAATCATCCGCACGAAGTAGAGTTTCATCGATTTACGCGAAATATTAAGCATTCCGGAATAACCTCCTTCGGTAACCTGTACTATTTCACCCGTTTTTTCATTCACAGCCAACGCTTCACCTTTCACACGATTGGAAGAAAAAATAATCCATTTTCCATCCGAAGTCCACTGGTTGTGCGTCTGATAGATTTTTCTATCACCAACTGGCTTGCTTGTCAAAAAAATCAGCTGATTGCCTGTTACAGGGTCTTTGATTACTTTCCGCTCAGAAGGAAAACGTTTCCCGATCTGCGCATTTAAATTTTCTTGCGAAAATGAATACAGCAAAATAAAAAAAACTATCGCCGGGAAATACTTCATCGAAGTTAAATTTTCAGTGGTTATTTTTCAGTGAAATTCAATATATTTTCATGCACATGCTTTTCCGTTCGTATCGTTTCGGCTTTCACATTAGTAAGATTCACATTTTTTACTGGCAATTCCTTTTGTCCCAAAACGCGCGATACAAACTGCACATTTGTAGCTGAAACATTGGTCAGGTTGATATTGCTGATTGGTGTCAGCCTTTTTTCAATGGTCGGCACCAGATTTCTCCATTGATAAAGAACGTCGGTTTCGATACCAAGAACTCCAAAATCCATTTTCCCACCTGTCACATTTTCCACAAAAATATTCTTCACATATCCGCCCATTCGTTCATTTGTTTTGATGAAAACAAGGTTGAACATTTTAGCTTTTTCAGAAACGGTGCAGTTCGACAAATAGATATTTTCAATGCCACCGGACAGTTCGCTTCCCATTGCCAGCAACTGATGTCCATTTTTAACGGTACAGTTTCGTACCACAATGTTTTTGGATGGAGTTTTTGTGCGCCAACCTTCCGGACTTCTTCCCGATTTTACTGCGATTGCGTCATCACCTTGGTCAAAAACACAGTTTTCAATCAAAATATTCTGGCTCATTTCCGGATCAATTCCGTCATTGTTGTGACCGTGAGCATATACTTTTATGCCTCTTACGATAATATTCTTCGATAAATAAAGATGTACTGTCCAGAATGGGCTGTTAGTAATCTGAATTCCTTCAATCAAAATATTTTCGCTTCTGTTGAACTGAATGAACTGTGGTCTGAGATTTGAAGAATCGTTTACCATATTGCGTTCATACACAGGTTTATTGTCAAATGACCAGTAGTAAAGATTTTTCAAGCTGTTCATGTGGGCACTAGGTCTCCCTGCCCATTTCTGCCAAGTATCCATTTTTGCTTTCACTTCGCCCTCGCCGGTAATTGCCACGTTTTTGCATTGGTAAGCATAGATTAACGGCGAATAATTGTAGCACTCAAGACCTTCCCAGGTAGTGTGTACGGCGGGCAGATAATCAGCTGGATTTTCTGAAAACAATAAAACTGCACCTTTCATCAGGTGAAGATTGACATTGCTTTTCAGATGGACTTTTTTCGTCAGCCACTCCCCTTCCGGAACAACGACAACACCGCCTCCGATTCTGTTTGCTTCAGCGATTGCCTGATCGATTGCCTGCGAAGTTTTTTCTTTATCTCCATGAACTGCACCAAAATCAGTTATCACCAATTTCTTGCTTTTTTCAAAATTGGGAGTTTTAATTTCCGGCATGGTGAATGGAGCTTTCACTTTCACCTTTTTCACCTTCACAGAAGCTTCAACATTCTGAATACCAACCAATAGCAGAGACAAACCTAAAAATAGCTGAACAACCTTTCTCATTACAAACAATTGCTTCAATTTCTAAAAAAATCGATTTACCTTATTTAATAAACTTCATTTCCTTCAGCCATTCCAACGAAATAGAGGGCCACATGGCGGTAGAACCCGGATTATTTTCAATGCTTATCTGATGACCTCCAAAAGGAAAGATATGCAATGAACTGGAAACGCCAGCAGACCTCAATGCCTGATAAAACACAACGCTGTTTTGCGGAACCACTCCGCGATCATTGTCAGCATGAATCATCAATGCAGGCGGTGTATCTTTAGTAACACGGTTTTCATTGGAATACTGTTTCACCATTTCTTCGGTAGGATTCTTCCCAATCAGATTATCGCGGCTTCCTTTGTGAGCAATTTTCAAATCAAATGAAATTACCGGCGAAATCAGAATCATAAACGCTGGCTTGTAAGGAAATTTGTCGAATTTATCTCCCACTTCCGAAATGTTATTGTCGTGTGTACCCAGCGTAGAAGCTCCGTGACCACCGGCTGAAGTTCCACAAACTCCAATGCGTGCAGGGTCAATTTTCCATTTTTCTGCATTGGCATTGATGATTCGCATGGCTCGCTGTATATCCTGCAAAGGAGCAATCTCTGCTTGCAATAAATCAGGAGAAGTGGGTAAACGGTGACAAATAACGAAAGCATTGATCCCGTTTTCCTGGTAATATTTGGCAATCGGCACATTGGAATAGTCCGATGGTAATCTCACGTAGCCGCCTCCGGGGACAATCAATACAGCAGCCCCGGTATTTTTCTCTTTATCGGCAAGGAAAGTGTAAATCCGTGGTGCACCAACTTGATACAACCTCTCACTTGCAACGCTGTCTTTCAACTCCAACCCTTTACTGTTGGGCATTTTTCCTTTTTTCCACAATGGAATCATCTCCTGCGCTGAAACAATATTCAGACAGAAAAGTAGTGCAATCAAAAGTGAAATTCTAGTTTTCATGTGTTTTTGTGAGATTTAAAGAAACAAGTTTCGCATTAACAATAATGCCTCCTAATCAACCAGGGATGGGTAATTCAGGAAGCACCATAGACAATCAGAATAAAGAGTTCGTAATTTTTTAGAAAGATTAAAAATGTACGTCGTAAAATCCCTGCGCATCATTTTCAAAATCAATCACAGCCCTGTCTGTCATCGGGTGACTTGCAATGGCCATCAGCACATCGTACGAAGCTGTCACCGAATGGCAGCCCACCATGCTGACGCGGTAAACCTGGTCCACATTCTTGAAACTCGCCGCAAGCACTTTCGAATTGATTCCGTTGATGTTGAATCCTTTTACAATGTCTGCTACCACGTCGATTCCGTGCGATGAAATATTGTCAAGGCGGTTGACATAGGGCGCTACGAAATCAGCACCTGCGTTAGCTGCCAGGAATGCCTGCTGCTGAGTGAAAATAGCTGTTGCAGTCACGTTCATGCCGGCTTCCTTTACCATTGTAATGGCTTTGTAGCCTTCTCTGGTCACAGGAATCTTCACAAAATAATTTCCCTTCAGGTCAAAACAGCTGCGGTAAAATTTTGCCTCTTTCAGAATGTCTTCGGCTTTTTCGCTGACTACCTGAAAATGAAGCATTTTATCGCCGATCACCGCCTGGATTTCAGGAATTATCTTCGACAAAGAAACACCTGAATTCTTAACGATCGTTGGATTTGTTGTAACGCCCTCCATCGGAAGAAACTCAAAAAGTTCTTTAATCTCGCTGAGATTTGCTGTATCTGCTAAATATATCATTGTTTATTTTTTAAACCATTTTTTTAAGAAATAAGACTTTCAGACCGCTTTGCTGACAGAACACAGATTATTTTCTTAAGAATCATTTTCGGTCTTCCGTCATCCGTCTTCGGTCTTTCTACACTCCCTTTTTGCTTCTGCGGATCAATTCAGCATCAGTCATATTTTCTGTCGGGATGTAGCCTTTCAGCGGCTGGATGCGTTCGTTGATCATATCGAGGAACCAGCTTGACTGTGCAAAGAACGAACTTTCAAGTTCATAAGCCGGAGTGATCCAGTTGCGGGAACCAAGCACGCAGACAGGTGCATCCAGGTAATCGAATGCCAACTGGCTAATGTTTGCAGCCAGGTCGTTGAGGAACGATCCGCGGGCAGTGGCATCACTTGCTACGATGATTTTTCCGGTTTTTTTAACCGATTCAATAACTTTTTCGTAGTTGAACGGAACCAGCGAGCGTGCATCGATCACTTCAGCGCTCATACCAAATTTTTCTTCCAGTTCTTTGGCAGCCTGTAATGCCGGATAAAGTGTATGACCTACAGTAAGGAATGTGATGTCTTTGCCTTCTTTCTTCACATCAGGTTCGCCGAAAGGAATTTCGTAGTAACCTGCCGGCACACCTCCGGGGTGAAATTGTTCGCCAATATCATAAATTCGCTGACTTTCAAAAAAAATGACCGGGTCGGTTCCCTGTAGTGCAGCGTTCATCAGACCTTTTGCATCGTATGGAGTTACCGGGAAGCATACTTTCAAGCCCGGAATATGTGCTACAAGTGAGGTCCAGTCCTGTGAGTGCTGTGCGCCGTATTTGGATCCAACCGAAACCCGAACCACAACCGGCATCTTCAGCACGTTGCCGCTCATGGCCTGCCATTTCGGAAGTTGATTGAAAACTTCGTCGCCGCATCTTCCAAGGAAGTCGCAGTACATGATTTCCGGGATCACGCGACCGCCGCACATGGCGTATCCGATAGCCGTTCCGACAATGGAGGCTTCTGAGATTGGTGAATTGAACAAACGGTGGTAAGGAAGAGCTTCGGTCATTCCGCCATAAACGGCAAATGCACCTCCCCAGTCGCGGTTTTCTTCTCCGTATGCAATAAGTGAAGCATCTTTGTAGAAACGGTCCATGATGGCTTCAAAGATTCCATCGCGAAGCTGGAACTGTTTCATTTTGCTGAATGGTTTTCCATCTGCATCAAATGCAAAGCGCTCTTTAGCAGCAATTTTCTTCACGCGGGAATTTTCATCCAGCGGCATCAACACATCGGGTTTAGCATCGGAGAAACTATCCACAGAACCATCAGAGAATATCATGTCGCTGATGACTTCCGGATTTTTCATTCTTGGAGAAAGTTCGTCATCGATAGCTTTAAGAAACATTTCATTGATCAATGATTTTATTTCACTCTGGATTCCATCCAAATCTGCCTGAGTTGCAGCGCCGGCTTCTACCAGCTGATTTCCGTAAGAAGCGATGCAATCCTGAGCTTCCCAGGCTTCCACCTCTTCTTTTGTACGGTATGATGAAGCATCCGAAGGCGAGTGTCCGCTGTAGCGGTAGGTCAGCACGTCGAGAAGTACCGGTCCTTTCTTTTCTTCGATCACTTTGCGCTTGCGTTTATAGGCATCGATCACTGCCAGTGGATTGTATCCGTCCACTCTTTCGGCATGCATCTGCTCTTCGTTCACACCAGCTCCGATACGCGCCGCAACACCGTAACCCATCGTTTCTCCACAGGTCTGCCCACCCATTCCGTACTGATTGTTCATGATGTTAATGATCACAGGCAGACCGCCTTTCATGTCGCCTTCCCACAGCTCTTTGAATTGGTCCATAGCCGCGAATGTTATTCCTTCCCACACCGGTCCACAGGCCATGGAAGCATCGCCGATGTTGGCAACTACCATTCCTGGCTTGCGGTTTACTTTTTTGTAAAGTGCTGCACCTACGGCAATATCACCCGAACCGCCTACAATAGCGTTGTTTGGGTAAACTCCAAACGGTGTAAAAAACGCGTGCATGGAGCCTCCAAGCCCTTTGTTAAATCCGGTTTCTCTTGCAAAAATCTCTGCCAATGTTCCGTAAACAAGGAATCTTCGTGCAAGTTCTTTGGTTGTTCCGTTAAAGTCTTTTTTCACCACGTCCACCACAGCTCCATCGAAGAAGTTATCCATGATTTCGTTCAGCTGGCTGTCGCTGAGTTTGTAGATGGCTGACATCCCTTTGGCAAGAATCTCGCCGTGTGAACGGTGGCTGCCGAAAATAAAGTCATCCACATCCAGCGTCCACGCCATGCCGACTGCCGCCGACTCCTGTCCGATTGATAAGTGGGCAGGTCCGGGATGATTATAGGGTGTTCCGTTGTATTCGCCCTTAATTTTGATGAGGTTGATCATCGTTTCAAATTCACGGATCAGTGCCATGTCGTGGTAGATGGCTTTCAGTTCTTCGTCTGAGAAATTTTCGCGTTCATCTTTCACAGTTTTCTGGTACTGATTGACCGGTATCGGCTGAAATTCTACGAAACCGGGTTTTCTGGCTTCGCCTGGATCTAAAAATTGAATTTTCGGCATCTTATCTTATATTTACGATTTACAATTTAATAATTTACAATTGGAAAAATACAATTTACTCGTATTACTATGAATTTTTACTAATTACAAAAACTAGAATAAAAACAACAAAATAACTAACATTTGTCTGCTATTCTTAAAGTACCTCTTGGGGAAACAACGTTCGGCGTAATCCAATTTAGGGGGCTTCTTATCCCCTCTAAAGTGCTCCTTGAGCGGAATTGAAAGGGTTAGAGTGTATTTTCTAAAATGCGAACACCACTTCTTTGAAAATTTCACTTACGGTCGGGTGTGGAAAGATGACTTCCTTCATTTCGTCGAGTGTCATTTCACCTTCTATGGCCATACAGGCTCCGTAGATCATTTCGCTGCTTGGATTCCCCAACATGTGCACTCCGATAATTTCGCCGTATTTTGCTCCGATGAGGACTTTACACACTCCCGTGCCGCCTTCGTTTTCGGCAACGAAGCGTCCGGCGTATGTCATTGATAGTTTCGCTACTTTGTAGTCAATGCCTTTGGCTTTGGCTGATTCTTCGGTTTCTCCTACTCCTGCAATTTCCGGATTGATATAAACTACACCCGGAACGGCATTGTAGCGCATTACATCGTTTCTACCCGTGAGATTGTTCACCACCACTTCTCCTTCACGGCTGGCGGTGTGTGCAAGGAGTGAAAATCCGGTCACATCGCCGGCGGCATATACATTTGGTACGTTGGTACGCATTTTTTCATCCACTTTAATGCCGCCACGATCCAGTTCAATATTGAGATTCTCCAATCCGAAGCCTTTAGTTACGGGACGACGACCCACGCTAAGGAGGATTTTGTCGCCTTCAACGGTGTGGGTTGTACCATCTTTTTCAAAAATCACTTTATTACCATCCACCTGTACCACTTTGGCATTGAGGTGAAATTCGATTCCTTTTTTGGTAAAAATATCGCGCGACATGGCAGAGATTTCGGAATCGTTTTGTCCCAGGATTTCAGGGAGCATTTCTATCACAGTCACTTTAGAACCGAGGCTGTTGTAGAAACTTGCGAATTCCATTCCGATTACTCCTCCACCAATTACCACAAGAGTTTGAGGCTGTGCTTTCAGGTCAAGGATTTCACGATTGGTAAGAATGATGTCGCCGGCTTCTTTCAACCCAGGAATGGGCGGAACGGATGCTTCTGAGCCGGTGCAGATCAACAAATTAGCACCAAGGTAGGTTTGACCGTTGCAGGCTACTTCAATTCCTTTTCCACTTCTTCCTGCAATAACAGCTTCACCTTCGATTACTTCCACGTTGTTGGTTTTCATTTTGGATTTTACTCCGGCAACCAATTTGCGGACTACTTTATTTTTTCGGGAAACAATTTTATCATATTCGAATCGAACGTTTTCGGCAAAAATACCGTATTTGTCAGCGTGAAGTGCATTTTCATACATTTTTGCACTGTAGAGCATCGTTTTGGTAGGTATGCATCCTTCGTTGAGGCAAACGCCTCCCAGCGCTTTTTTCTCGAACAAAACAACTTTCATTCCTTTGTGTCCTGCACGTTCTGCGGCTACGTAACCGGCTGGTCCTCCGCCAATAATCAGTAAGTCTATCATGGTATATACGATTTAGATTTTATTATTTTAAAGTTCAATTTCAAGATTTTCGATTTCAATGGCAATCTGCTTCAGGAATCGGGTTGCCTCTCCTCCGTCAAGTGCACGGTGATCGTAAGTCAAGCTCAGCCCGATGTACGGCACAAAAGCGAAAACTCCGTCTCCCAGATCTTTAGGACGCGGGACAATGGTGTTAACTCCCAATATAGCCGACTGCGGCAGGTTAATTACAGGGGTAAACATTTCTACTCCGTAATTTCCAAGATTGGAAACAGTGAATGAGCCTGCTTCAGCTGATAAAATATCCGGATTTACGCTTCCTGACTTGCAGGCATTGGCAACTTCCCTGAACTGGTTGGAAAGCCCGGTGATCGACAGATCATCTGCATTTCTTATAACAGGAACCATCAGACCGCGCTCTGTATCAACGGCAAGCCCGAGGTGTACTTTATTGAACAGGCGCATACTGTCTCCCAGAAAATGCGAGTTGGCATTGGGGAATTTCTTCAATGCTTTGACTACAGCAAAGCAGACCATATCGTTGAGTGTGATGTTTGCACTGAGTTTCCCGCCTTCAAAATCGGCTTTGGCTTTCTTGCGGAGTTCGAGGATGCGGCGTGCATCTGCACCGAGGTGATGCGTAAGCTGTGCCGAGTTCTGAAGCGAAGCGTGCATGGCTTTGGCAATGAGCTTACGCATGTTTGAAAGCTTTTTGTCCTCGCAGTCGCCTGCATAAACAGGATTTGCAGGTGCAGAAAGATCGGTCGAGCGGGCTGTTCCGGCCAGACCAGTGCCTGCCTGAGGCTGCAGGTTTTCACCTGATGCAATTTTTTTGGCCAGCGGTGTCATCTTCGGACGGTTTTCCAATGCGGCACGGATATCTTTTTCTATAATGCGTCCGCCGGGACCTGTGCCTGCAACAAGGGAAATATCGACTGCTTCTTTCTCTGCCAGGTTTTTTGCACGGGGAGAGATGAAACGAGTTTCGAGTTCCTGGTTTCGAGTTTCAGGTTTCAAGTCTGGAGTTTGCAGTTCGGTTTTAACAGACACATCGCTTTTATTATCTTTCTCTAAAGCTTCAGCTTCTTTGCTCTTTCCTCCCTCCTCTTTATTCTCTGAAATCAAATGTGAATAGTCTTCGCCCGGTTCGCCGATGATCATCATCGGGTCCAGCACAGGCACTTCGTCACCTTCACGGTAAAAAATCTCGAGGATGGTGCCATCGACCGGTGATTCTTCCTCAAACGAGGCTTTGTCTGTTTCGTAGGAGAATAATGTTTCGCCTTTTTTTACCAGTTCACCCTTTTTCCTGCTGATGGAGCCGATTATACAGCTTTCTACCGACTGTCCCTGCTTGGGCATGATTACGAGTAATGCCATTAACTTATTTTTTATTCTAAATTGACCGATTTTTTAAACCACAAAGTTAAAACTAATCCTATTACTTTTTCATCTCTTTTAAAACTTTATACTATGATTTTTGATAAAAATACTGCAAAAAATGAACACTTATGATATAATAAGAAACATACTAACATTCATTTTACTAAAATATAAAGTCAAATCTTCAAGACAATGAAAATTTCAAAATTATAGTACAGAGTTTTCAAGTTTATATCAAAAAATATATTTAACTTTCGAAAATATGATTACTTTCTGATTTATATAAAAATAGCAACATATTAATTTGGTAAAGTCACTGAATATCTGAATCTTTATGTCGTAAAACAAAACTCAAACAATATCCTGCATTACAAAGATATTATAGGGTACTTCTAAAAACTAATAAATTTCAACATACTATTTCATATATCACTGACAATCATTATCTTTACGTAGTTAAATCAATAAAAAATGAAACGATACAAAC
>CAZIRA010000084.1:9856-11706 GCA_964541615.1 uncultured Paludibacter sp. | reverse complement strand
AATTTACATATGAATGAAAAAATAAATGCTTCACTTCGTGATTCGAAGGTAGCCCGGTGGTCCGCACTGCTTTTGCTGGCAAGTACTATGTTTTTTGCCTATATGTTTATTGACGTTTTGGCACCGTTGAGCACTATGCTGGAGCAAAATCTGAAATGGACTCCCGATACCTTTGGCTCTGTGGCCGGTTCGGAGTATTTTCTCAACGTATTTGTTTTCTTCCTCATTTTTGCGGGTATTATACTCGACAAGATGGGTGTACGCTTTACAGCAGTTCTTTCAGCTCTGGTGATGGTAGCAGGAGCTTCTATTAAGCTTTATGGCATAAGCGATGGTTTCAACAACGGCGGTTTTGGCTACGATTTTCTGAATTCGTTCTGGCCTGCTTTCCCCGCATCTGCCAAAATGGCTTCGGTTGGATTTGCTATTTTCGGCTGTGGGGTAGAAATGGCAGGCGTCACAGTTTCGAAAGGGATTGTGAAGTGGTTCAAGGGAAAAGAAATGGCTATGGCTATGGGTATCGAAATGGCTATTGCCCGTCTGGGAGTTTTTGCTGTGTTTCGCCTGTCGCCCATCCTGGCCGAAAAAGGAGGAATCAGCATGTCGGTAGGCGTGGGAACATTGCTGCTGCTCATCGGATTACTCAGTTTCAGCGTTTATTTCTTTATGGATCGAGCCCTCGAACGGCAGGATGCCTCAGCACAGGATCAGGCCGATCCCGAAGAGGAATTCAAAATCAGCGATCTCAAAGCCATTTTTACTTCTAAAACATTCATGATAGTGGCCGGCTTGTGCGTGCTATTCTATTCCGCTATTTTTCCTTTTCAGAAATTTGCTACCGGCATGCTCGAAAGTCGTCTGAGTATGACTACATCGGAGGCCAGCGGGCTCTTTTCCTATTTTCCTATCGGCGCTATGGTGCTTACACCGTTGCTGGGATGGTTTATAGATAACAAGGGCAAAGCCGGCACCATGCTGATGCTGGGTTCACTGCTTGTAGTGGTGTGTCACCTGATTTTTGCCCTTACTCCTGCTGCCAGTTTCACGTTTGCTGTAGCTCTCGGTGCTATTATCATTTTGGGAGTCTCATTCTCGCTGGTTCCTGCAGCACTGTGGCCTTCGGTGCCCAAACTGGTTGACAACCGTGTACTGGGTTCAGCTTACTCCATCATTTTCTGGATTCAGAATATCGGCCTGATGCTTACGCCTATACTTATCGGCTGGGCACTGAAAGCCTCTAATCCGGGTGTTGCCGATGGAATTGCTGCCGGTGAAACTGTGAAATACAACTACACGGTGCCAATGCTTATTTTTGCGTGCCTTGGCGTAGTGGCTTTCTTCCTGGCCTTGTGGCTCAAAACCGAAGACAAGAAAAAAGGATACGGGTTGGAACTACCGAATATTAAGAAGTAAAAAACAGTTTGAAAGTTCATAAAGTTGAAAGTTGAAAGCATGAAGATTTCAAGGTTTGAGGATATACTTGCTTGGCAAAAAGCAAAAACTTTAACTAAAGAAATTTATCTCAAATTTAGTGATTCTAAAGATTATTCATTCAAAGATCAAATTCAAAGAGCCTCCTGTTCAATAATGAACAATATTGCTGAAGGTTTTGAAAGGAAATCGAATAACGAATTCAAATATTTTTTGTTTATTGCAAAAGGATCATGCGGTGAAGTACGTTCAATGCTGATTTTGTCCTACGAATTGAACAAAATCAATGAATCAGAATATAAATATTTATCATCTTTATCTGAGGAAATTTCAAAAATGATATCGGGACTAATCAAAACACTTTGAACATTTGCTCCACAAACTTTTAACTTTATGAACTTTCAACTTTATAAACTTTA
>CAZIRA010000084.1:0-9756 GCA_964541615.1 uncultured Paludibacter sp. | reverse complement strand
GAACTTTCAACTTTATAAACTTTAAGAACTTTACAAACTCACACATATGGAACAAAACGAACTATTAAAAGAAGTAGCCGCTCGCGCCCAGGTGTGGCTTGACGGCAACTACGATGCTGAGACGAAAGCTGAGGTTAAACAACTTTTGGAAGCTGAGGATAAAACCGAGCTTATCGAGGCGTTTTACAAGGATTTAGAATTTGGTACTGGCGGTCTCCGTGGAATTATGGGCGCCGGAACCAACAAAATGAACATCTACACCGTTGGTGCAGCTACACAGGGATTGAGCAACTATCTGCTTTCGCAATTTCCGAACTTACCGCAAATCAGCGTAGTAATCGGACACGACTGCCGTAATAACAGCCGCAAATTTGCAGAAATCTCTGCCAATATCTTCTCGGCCAACGGCATCAAAGTGTATCTCTTTGAAGACCTCCGCCCTACTCCTGAAACTTCATTTGCCATTCGTCATTTCGGAAGTCAGAGTGGTATTATCATCACCGCCTCGCACAATCCGAAAGAATACAACGGCTACAAAGCGTATTGGGACGATGGTGCTCAAATGATTGCTCCTCACGATGAAAACGTAATCAAAGAAGTTGAGAAAATCAAAAACGTTCAAGACATTAAATTTGAGGGAAACTCTGATTTGATCGAAATTATCGGAAAAGATATGGATCAGATTTATCTGGAAAGAATCAAAACTTTAATCCTTTCTCCCGAAGCAATTGAGCGAAACAAAGACCTGAAAATCGTTTACACGCCTATCCACGGTACAGGAATCACACTTGTTCCCGACGCATTGCGTGCATTTGGTTTCACAAATATCATTGATGTACCTGAACAAAACGTGATCAGCGGTAATTTTCCAACGGTGATTTCTCCAAATCCCGAAGAACCGGCAGCGCTGGCTATGGCAGTGGAAAAAGCGAAGGAAACTGATGCAGACATTGTGATGGCAACCGACCCGGATGCTGACCGAATCGGAATTGCAGTGAAAGACGATAACGGCGAATGGATTTTGGTAAACGGAAATCAGACTTTCTTGATTTACATCTATTACCTAATCACCCGCTGGAAAGAACTTGGCAAACTGAAAGGAAAAGAATACGTGGTGAAAACCATTGTTACAACCGAAGTAATGGCTGACGTAGCCCGCAAAAACAACGTAGAATACTACGATTGTTTCACCGGTTTCAAATGGATTGCAGACGTTATGCGCAAAAATGAAGGAATTAAAACCTACGTAGGTGGTGGCGAAGAAAGCTACGGATTCCTTGCTGAAGATTTTGTGCGCGACAAAGACGCTGTTTCTGCGTGTGCTTTAATGGCTGAAATAGCAGCCTGGGCAAAAGACAACGGCAAAACATTGTTCCAATTACTGCAGGACATCTACATAGAATATGGTTACGGAAAAGAAAAAGGTATTTCTGTGGTTCGTAAAGGAAAATCTGGTGCAGAGGAAATACAGCAGATGATGAAAGACTACCGCTCTACTCCACCGAAAGAAATTGCCGGTTCAAAAGTTGTGACCATCAAGGACTACAAAACGCTGAAAATGACCGATGTGGAAAGTGGAAAAATAATTGATCTGGATATGCCTGCCACATCCAACGTATTGCAGTTTTTTACAGCCGACGGCACAAAAATTTCTGTTCGTCCATCTGGTACCGAGCCGAAAATAAAATTCTACATTGAAGTACGCGGTGAAATGAAAACGCGTGCTGACTATGCAGAAGCAGATGAGAAAGCTGATGAAAAAATCAATGCAGTTCGCAAGGATATGGGAGTGTAGGATCACCCCTAACCCCGTTCGGTTGAGTTAAGATCGAAGTCTAAAGGGGAATAAGATTGCATTGTGAAAACATTTTAAAATAAAATTTGTTTTAGATTGCGTATTAGGATTACCCTAATACGCAGTTTTTTACTCGCCTTTAGGGGTTGGGGGTATGATATCCAGATATTTAAATTACAATACAGTTCTCAGGGAGGAATTCTCTGAAAGGATTCAGAAAATCTCCATCAATGCCGGTTTTACCTGTCCCAATCGGGATGGCAGTAAAGGCGTGGGTGGTTGTACCTATTGCAACAATCAGAGTTTCAGTCCGGGCTATGCAAAGCCGGTTAAGTCAGTTTTGGAGCAGGTAGAAGAAGGTATCGGTTTCTTCAATCACAAGTATGAAGGTCAGAAATACCTTGCCTATTTTCAAAGTTACACGAACACCTACGATAAACTTGAAAATCTGATAGAGCTTTACGAAGAGGCGCTTCAACATCCAAAAGTAGTCGGAATTGTGGTAGGAACGAGACCTGATTGCATCAATGATGAATTGCTCGATTACTTTGCAGAACTGAATAAAAGCAGGTATGTGATGATTGAGTATGGGATTGAAAGTACAAATGATGCGACTTTGAAATTTATCAACCGCGGACATGATTATGCAAGTGCCGAAGAGGCAATAATTAGAACATCCAATCGTGGCATTCGCACCGGTGCACACCTTATTCTGGGACTTCCGCATGAAAACAGAGAAATGATCCTCTCACATGCTGAAAAAGTCTCCAAACTTCCCTTAACTGCTCTCAAACTCCACCAGTTACAACTGATTAAAGGAACTAAAATGGCTCGGCAATACAGTGAAAATCCTGAATGGTTTCATCTGATGACTCCCGAGGAATACATTGAGCTGACGGTGGATTTCCTGGAACGATTGAATCCTAACATTGCCATCGAACGTTTTGTTTCTCAATCACCGGGCAGATTGCTCATTGCTCCCAACTGGGGTTTGAAGAATTTTGAATTTGTACATAAGATTGAGAGAAGATTGGAAGAGTTGGAAACGTGGCAGGGAAAGAAATACCTACCCATACCCCTCTAAAGGGAGAATATTAACTCTTTATTTATTTTCACAATATAATTACGACTAAAAGAAAACTTTTTCTTTAAAGCATAAAAAAGTTTAATTACCTCACTTCAACTCCCCCTTAAGGGGGTTGGGGGCTGGATTTTAATTATGTTCTACACTCAACGCGAAGAAACCGCCAACTGGATTACCCACCTGCTCGGTGTGCTTATTGCCATAACAGGAACAGCTATTTTGATCAATAAAGCTATTGATTATCAGAATAATTGGGCAATTCTGGCGTATGCAATATTTGGCTTCGGGATGCTGGCGTGCATGACGGCTTCTACGCTGTATCATTACGTGCAAACTCCCAAAACCAAAGCACTGCTCCGCCATTTTGACCACGGAAGTATCTATGTATTAATCGCTTCAAGCTATTCACCGTTTACGCTTATTTTGCTTCGCAACGAAGGATTTTGGGGCTGGGGATTATTTATTTTAGTGTGGATTATTGCAATTGTTGGCATCGGATTTAATTTCGGCAAACTAAAAGCCAACAACCATTGGAAAACCACATCTTATGCTCTGATGGGTTTGCTCATTGTCATTGCCATTCAGCCCTCCATCCAGGTAGCAAAAGCCTCCGACAGCCTGAACGTTCTGCTTTGGATTATAATCGGTGGTGTATTTTACATTGCCGGTGCATTGATTTACGCCCTCGCCAAACGGGAATTTTCACATGCCGTTTTTCATATTTTCGTTTTATTTGGGCTTCTCAGCCATATCTATGCCTCTTATTTAATTCCCATTTAAATTCATTTTTTCGGACGTCTTATTGCTGTTTCATACGTCTTTATCCAAGTTTGCACATCAATTTTTCTGGCAAGCTGACCGAGCAATTCATATGGAATATCATCCACCTTTTTGAAGCGGATACAACCTTTTCCCATATCCGGTTTGGCTTTGCTGTGCTTGGGATATTCTGCCTGAAACCACTCCGCTACACCCGGAACGGAATAAACGCCCATGTGATGAAGCGCGATATGTCCTTTTGTGTTTCCCAGATTTATCAGCGGAAGCGGAACTTTAGGCTTTACGGCATAGCCATCCGGATAAATGGAGAACGGAATTACGTAGCCAATCATCCCGTAACTAATCTCTTCCACATAACCTTCCGGTAGATTTTCGGTCAGGATTTTTCGCAATTTTTGGAAAGCCTCTTTACGGTCTTCCGGTAGCGTATCGACGTATTGATCGGGTGTTTCAGGTTTTAAAGCCATGGAAAAAAAATTATGAAGTTACTAAAATATCTATCAAATTCACTTCATCAGTGCCATTTTCTTGTTGCCGATCCACACATTCCTGAATTTTTTTCCTGAATTTCCAGCACGTCATCGGGTTAAGATCCAGTTCATTGGAAAGTTCATTGGCAGAGATTTTCCGTTTCTCCAAACAAACCGTGTAAACAATATAAAATGCTTTGTTGATGGAAAATTTGCAGTTGTGGAAAATGGTGTTTGCCGTGGCACTTTCCTCTTTTTTACAACGGGTACAACGTCGTGAAGCCACAGTTTTTCCTGAACAATAGTTCGTATGACCGCACTTTCGGCACACATAACCATGCTCCCATTTAATATGGGCAATAAATTGCAGGGCTTTATCCTTGTCGGTACAAAGAGATTTTATCAGTTTAGGATTGAGGTCTTTTTTTAGCATTGAAGCAGTGATTACATAAAGGAATATTGTAACTTTTAAACAAATTGATAACTGAAAAGTGAAAAAATAAAAACAAATTCAGTGACAAAATAATTGACAAAAATAATAAAAACTTTTGACATTTTAGAATTCCCAATTAGTGACATTATTGTGATATAAAATAAAAATCTGTACCTTTGTACTGCAATTAAAAAATGTATTTTTATTAAAAATTTCCCAAATGCTGATTGAGAATAAAAACATTCAAAAAATTGATATTAATTCCCTGAAAATGAGTACTCAATCTATCAACGAAAGATACTCAAAACTGAGTGAAACCACCTGCTGTCTTTCCTGTGGCGGTGCTATCAACCACGCGGACGTAAAGCCCGGTGAAATTTGTATTGATTTGGGAAGCGGACGTGGAAACGATGTGATCCGTATGGCGGAAACGGTTGGTAAGAAGGGATTTGTCTTTGGCATTGATATTTCAGACGGTATGGTGGAAAAAGCGCGCAAGAACATCGCGAAATTTGATATTCAAAATGCCGAAATCATCCAGTCGGTAATGGAAAAACTGCCTTTGGAGTATAATTCAGTTAACGTAGCTATATCAAACTGCACCATTAATCACAGCCTGGATAAACCTGCTGTTTGGTCAGAAATTAAAGTGTTTTAAAGCCGGGCGGACGATTTGTGGTCAGTGATATTTATGCCACTTCGCCCATTGTTGAGGAATACAGAAATGATCCGGAAGCCATTACAGAGTGCTGGGCAGGCGATAAAGCAATCTAATTTATACAATCTCTATTGAGTCTGGGAGCAAAAGCCTATTTAGCCCCCTAAATCTCCCGAAGGGGAACTTTTTTAAATCCTATTCTATTATCATTATTTAACAATACAAAATTTAGCTTATTATCATATGAACAAATGAACATATATTGACTTTATTTGTTTGATAAATAAAAATAAAAGAATAATAACACAATTATATATAAAAAAGGTCTTTGAAGTCCCCCTTAGGGGATTTAGGGGGGGCGATAGATGCAATAAACGCATCCAATTTTCAGAAAGAAGTACTCGAAGCAGGCAACGTAGTACTGGATTTTTATTCAACAGAATGTCCTCCATGCGAGGCTTTAGCGCCAAAATTTGAAGCATTAGTCAATAAAAAAGATGAAGCTGAATCCCTTACCACATTGTGCGAAATTCAAGAACCGGGATACAAATGGTTCGCCTATTTCAAACAGATGGGAATGAAGGGAGTAAGGTAAAAATATATCATTTAATATAAAAATCCCATAAGGCTTTGACCTGAGCACGGCCTAAAGGGATCAGGGGATATTATGAAAAAAATTGTCATACTAGGTGGTGGATTTGGCGGCGTACAAGCTGCTATCGAACTGCAAAAAACCAAAAAATTCGATGTTACTTTGGTGTCGGATCGGGATTTTCTGTATCTCTTCCCGATTTCAATCTGGATACCGGTGCATAGCGTGAAAGAAAAAAATGTGAAAATTCCGTTGGAAAAGATCAGCAAAAAACACGGATTCCACGTGATTGTTGACAAAACCACTGGCATAAAGGCATCTGAAAATCAAGTTTTATTTCAAAATCAAACACTGAAATATGACTATCTGATTGTGGCTTTTGGTGCTGACAAAATGCAGGTGAAAGGGATGGAAAATACAACAACCATTTGCGGGAAACCGGAGCAAACGCTCGAACTTCGCAGTCAACTGGATAAGCTTGTAGCCAAAGGAAGCGGAAAAATTGCCGTAGGATTTGGTGGAAACCCGAAGGACAAGTCAGCAGTACGAGGCGGTCCGGCCTTCGAGCTGATTTTCAACATCGACCATTATTTACGTAAAAAAGGTATTCGTGAAAACTTCGAATTAACGATGTTTGCACCCATGGAGCAACCAGGCGCTCGTATGGGCAAAAAAGCTCTGTCAGCCACGCACAATATGCTTGTTTCCAAAAATATTGAAGAACGTTTCGGGAAAAAAATTACCGAATTCGTAGCAGAGGGAGTGAATTTTGAAGACAATTCAAAAATTGTTTCTGATATCACTATGTTTATTTCTGCCGGAACCGGTTCAGCCGTTTTGAAAAATTCAGATTTACCGCTTTCCGAAGCCGGCTTTGTGAAAGTTAACGATTATTGCCAAACGCCTGACTTCCCGAATGTTTTTGCCGTAGGTGATGCTGCCGCACTCGAAGGTCCGGAATGGAAAGCCAAACAAGGGCACGTTGCTGAAGTTATGGCAAACGTCGCCGCGCACAATATCGGTCAAATAGAAAACAAAACAACCAATATGAAAGGTTATCAGGAGCATTTGAGCATTATATGTGTGATGGACATGGGCAACGGCGCCGCATTCGTGTATCGTAATTCAAAGAAAGAAATGATGATACCGATGCCGATTGTTGGGCACTGGCTGAAACAGGCCTGGGGAAAATATTCCAAATGGACGAAACTGAAAATGTTTCCGAAGATAGTGTAAAAAAAAAATCTATGGTACGGTGCTCTATACCAAAATTATTTTTTTGAATATTCTACTACAAATAGCTCGGTGCTCTGCACTTTCATTTTTATAAGCGGCATAGCTGCGAACTATTTGTAGTATTTTGATAATGTAAACGAAAAAAGGTGCAGAACACCGCACCCTTATTAAATGAATTAAAATAAACAAATTTAATTTTTTATACATGAACACAGTTTTAATCATCATCGGCGCTGTTGTAGCTTTATTTATTATTTTGGTAGTCTATTCCAGAATGAAAATGAAAGGGTTGGAAAATGTGCCAACCAATGAAGCTATTTTAATTTTGACAGACAAAAACTTTAATCACCAGTTGAAAGGAAAACTCGTACTGGTGGACTTTTGGGCAGAATGGTGCGGACCTTGCAAAATGATGCTTCCAATCCTGAACGACGTGGCTGCCAATAGCGGAGACAACTTCAAAGTAGCCAAAGTGGATGTAGACAAAAACCAGGCGTTGGCACAAAAATACGGCATTAGAAGTATTCCTACCCTCGTTGCGTTCAAAGACGGCCAGGAAGTGGCACGATTTGTCGGTGTAAAAAACAAGAATTTCCTGATGGGGGAAATGAAGAAATTGCAGGCCCCCTAAATCCCCCGCAAGGGGGACTTTAAGAAAAAAATGAAAACCTTTTCAGTTAAAAACAAAAACATATACATAAACCTATGCAAAAAATTGTAATAGTTGGAGGTGTAGCAGCCGGGGCAACTGCCGCAGCCAAAGCAAGAAGAATTTCACCGGATGTTCAAATCACTATTTTAGAAGCCGGAGCGGATATTTCGTTTGCGAATTGCGGACTGCCATACTACATCGGGGGTGATATCAAAAGTCGCTCAAAACTAATCCTGCAAAGTCCGGAAAGCTTCAAAGACCAATACGACGTGGATGTTTTTACAAACACGCAAGTTACCGCCATTGACAGAAGTGCTAAAAAACTGGTAACAAAAAACACACAAAATGGCGTTGAGAAGCAGTTTGAGTACGACAAACTAATTTTGGCACAAGGTGGCCGCCCGATTAAACCCAATCTGCCGGGTGCAGACCTAAACCACGTTTTCAGCCTGTGGACGCTGGCTGATATGGACAGTATCGATAATTTCATCAAAGAAAACGAACCGAAAACAGCCGTAGTCGTAGGTGGTGGATTTATCGGATTGGAAATGGTAGAAGCCCTTGTAAAACGGGGTTTGAAAGTGAACGTGGTGGAAATGATGCCACACGTAATGGCGGTAATGGATGCTGAAACTGCCGGATTTATTGAAAATGAAATGCTTAGCTATGATGTAGGAGTATACACTTCGGCCGGAGTTACTGACATTCAACAAAAAAGCGTGAAACTAAACAACGGCTCATCGCTCGATGCAGATATGGTGCTGCTTTCTATCGGTGTACGCCCTACCCTGCAATTGGCGCAAGATGCAGGACTTGCTATTGGCGAAGCCGGAGGATTGCTGGTGGATGAATTCTTGCAAACATCCGATCCAAGTATATACGGTGCCGGCGATATGGTGGAAATCGAACATCGGGTAAATGGCAAAAAAGTGCGCATTCCGCTTGCAGGGCCTGCCAATCGTCAGGGGCGCATTGCTGCAGAAAATGTACTGGGAGGAAAACATACGTACAGTGGCTCTATCGGGACTTCCATTGTTCGGGTGTTTGATGCAGTGGCAGGAATTACCGGACTTTCACTGAAGCAAGCACGTAATATGGGACTGAATGCTGATGCCGTGGTGGTTCATAAAGAGCATCACACAAGCTACTATCCTGGTGCGGAAACGGTGAGCGTGATGCTTGTTTTCGAAAAGGAAACGGGCGTTATTCTCGGTGGACAAACAGCAGGATACAAAGGTGCTGACCGTCGTTTGGATGTGATTGCCACGGCAGTTGCCAACAAATTGACCGTAAGTGATTTGGCAGATGTGGATTTTGCTTACTCGCCGCCGCTTGGTACTGCCAACGATGTGATAAATATGGCTGCATACACAGCTGAAAACCGCATTTCCGGATTTAGCCCTTCGCTGACTGCCATGGAACTGGATGATTATCTGGAAAATAAAGAAGTGATTTTTATTGATGTGCGGGATAGTTTTGCTTACGATAAATCAAATGTAGAAGATTCAGGACATGTTCCGTTGGAATTTTTAAGTCAGACTATAAGTTCTATTCCGCGCGAATACGCCATCGTAGTGTACGATGAAACCGGCAAAAAAGGTCACCAGGCACTTCGTACATTGAAAGGTGCAGGGTTTGAAAATGTAGTAAATTTATCCGGTGGACATATTTCGATGCAACGCTACGAAAGAGCGATAGGATTTAAGAATATCAGGCTTGAACTGTTGCCCATTGAGAATAAATCGCTGAATGAAGAAACCACAGAAATGATGGAAGAAGAGGAAGTGGCAACCGTTTCAACCGAATTTGACACGCCCATCGTGGTGGATGTTCGCACGCGGGAAGAATACCGCTACGGCGCTTATCCGGATGCTATTTGTCTGCCTTTGGATGAGTTTTCAACTGGTTTTGAGAAAGTAATTGGAACCAATCTTGACCGGAATATTACGGTTTATTGTGCATCGGGAGCTCGCTCGGCATATGCTATGCAATACCTTCGTCAGCTTGGCTACACGAATGTGAGAAACGGCGGTGGATTGATGCAGATGATGAGGAA
>CAZIRA010000083.1:4156-11717 GCA_964541615.1 uncultured Paludibacter sp. | reverse complement strand
GATTCGGTTTTAAAACTTATTCTTTTTAAATTTGTGAATCAAATATGTAACTTAACTTTTTTATTAATTTTTAATTTCTATTCGTTATGAAAAGATTTTTTAATTTTTTTTTAATTGGAGTTTTATTCCTAGTTTTAACAGGTTGTAAAAGTGAATTCAACGAAATTTACCCCCCCTCAATGAGCAAAATTTAAAAATACTATACAGCTTGGCTAAGAAATATGGGCATGACAACCTATATGTTGAATGTATTGGAGAACGAAAAACGTTGTTAACTAATGATGAGATTTTAGTATACGAAGAGTACTTTAAGAAATTAGAAAAAATAAACGGACAAATAGTGAAAATTGTGCCTTCTACATCGAAAAGACAAAGGGCAGCGTCGTTTACATGGGAACAAAAAGAATATAACCAAGGTATACAATATGATGGGAACAACTTTAAGATTAAAGTTTATTGGAAGAAAAAGAATGAAACAGGAGATATATTTGATGTGGAAGGAGGATTGTATGGTAATAGCTATTATGATCGGCCTTGGAACGACGTACCTCCACTGTATTTTAGCAATATTATTATTTATTCTATGGAGTCATTTAGTAGGGAGTTGAATGGTATTTCTGGTGAAAGAATATATATCACTCTAAAATCAGATTATGTAACTGAAATGTACAATATGGTAAATGGAGAACCGAGCATCCTACCATATTATAGAATAAGTTTCAAAGTTGCTGCCGTGGGTCATGTAGATACAAACCAAATGATAGGACAGTTTACTATCCAAAACAGTGGTGAAGGAACTTGGTGGTCACGAGAAATTGATTAGAAAACTATGTTTCATGCCAAAAACTATCCTATTATGATAAAAGTACAATGTCAGACATTAAAATTATTCTTGAGTTTTTTCTTCCTTTTTTTACTTTCATTCGGCGTTATTTCCGCCCAACGGCTTCCTGCCGATACACTGATCAGCCGGATGCACTATCAGACCAAAATATTTCCGCAGGAGAAACTGTACATCCACACCGATAGAGCTGCCTATGCGGGAGGAGAAAAAATCTGGATGCGCGCTTACGTTGCCAATGCCATTTCGCTAAAGCCGGAACACCTCAGTCGCTATGTGTACGCCGAACTGATTGATCCCGAAGGAAATCTCACCGACCGGGTACGAATGCGGCAGAACGAAACCGGCAGCATAGAAGGCTGTTTAGAACTTTCTGATACGCTGATTGCCGGGCAGTACACTTTGCGGGGTTATACGCGCTACATGGAGAACGCGGGTGATGAATATTTTTTCAAGAAAAGAATCCGCGTGATGAGCACGCTGGGAAAATCAATCCGAATTTCTCCTGAATGGGGTGAACAGGGCAAGGTGAAGTTAACATTAATCAATCCGGCAAATAATGAAGCTGCCAATGTAGGCAACGTAAATCTTTTTGCCGGAAACGACAAAGTAGTGTCCAGCTTTAAAGACGGTGAAGTAAAGGCGGATATTTCATTTTTTACCCGTAATAATAAAAACCTGATGGTACAGGCAGGCAACTACAAGGAGTATCTACCCATACCTAAGATAGCTGATTTCGCCGTTTCCTTTCTTCCCGAAGGGGGAAATTTAGTCGCCGGCGAACTGTGCAAAATAGCATTCAAAGCCCTGTCTGAAGATGGAAGCGAGTGTAACGTGTCGGGTGAAATCAGAGATGAAAAAGGCCTGATAGTATCTACCTTCAGCAGCCTGCACAGAGGTATGGGTACTTTCAGTTTTATCCCCTTGGAAGGTAAAAGCTACAAGGTCGTGTGCAAAAACACGGAAGGAAAAGTCAAAACATTTGCACTACCAGCGGCGGATGCAGCTTCCTTATCTTTGAAAATTGACAACCTGAAAGAGAATCTGCTGCTAAAAGTACTGCATGCTTCCAGTGCATCAGCTGTCGATTCAGTCTGGGTTATTGCCCACCAAGGTGGAAATCCATTATACGTTCACCTGCACGGCATTAATGAAGCAATAAACTTTCGAAAATCAGATTTTGATGCTGGAATAATCCATTTCATGACAGCTTCTCGCAGCTTGGCGGTGCTGAGTGAAAGGCTGGTTTTTAACTATCCAGTGTCAGAGCTTATTATAGCGCAAGTGTTGTCAGACAAGCAGCATTACGATCCGCACGAGAAAGTCTTGCTGTCGTTAGATTTTCAAGACTACGACGGTAAGATGCTGAACGGAACTTGCTCCATGGCGGTCACAGCCGATACAGATATATTGCCTGATTCTGCGGTCAGCATATTGTCGTCACTGCTTCTCACATCAGAATTGAAGGGATTTGTTGAGTCGCCCCACTGGTACTTTACCGCCGGATCAGAAAAATTGAAAGCCGAAGCGCTGGATGTGCTGATGCTCACGCAGGGGTGGCGCAGGTACGATCTTCCAAAAGTGATGCAGGCTGACTACCGCCATCCGCGAGTGATGCCGGAAACCGGCATGGAGCTGTCGGGCAGAGTGGTGAGCTCTGTCCTGCGAAAACCGATAGGTAACACCCGGGTTGGGGTGTCTATCCCACAGTTTGGAGTTGTAGAGCAGTTAGAAACAGATGACGATGGGTATTTCAAATTCAAGGATTTTGAATTTCCGGATACCACCCGCTACTTGGTCAGCGCGGTTTCCAAGCGTGGAAAAGAAAATGTGGAATTACAGATTAATCGGGAGCAGTTTCCTGCTGATAAAATTCAAATTCCATTTCTCTCAACTCCACTTTCTGCAGCCGGAGATCATGCATCCGATTCTGTTTTTCCACAAAACTACCTTCAGAAGGCAGATTTACAGCTTTTCTATGAAAAGGGGATACGTAATATTCTGATGGATGAACTGGTGGTGACAGCCCCGGCCAGAATCTACAAAACACCCATGGAACCTTATGTTGATATTACTATCAGAGAAGAGAAGCTTAAAAAAAGAGAATTGTTTTCATTGGGCGAGTCAGTAGGTTCTCTAAATTTACCGGGAGTTTTTTACAGTGATGGGCAACTCAGGTTTAGAGGTGGACCTGTAAAATTGGTAATTGATGAAGTTCCAATTGATGAAAAAGAAAATAAATATTTTTTAGAAAACCTAAGAGTTGCTGATATTATGCAGATAGATTTTAATAGAATGGAAGCTGTTCTTGGAATTTCTCCAGTTTTATATATTACACTTAAAAAAGGAATTACCGGCGGATATACCTATCCTACGCTTTCTAATATTTCAGTTTTGGAATTATTGGGTTATCAGCATCCGGCAGCATTTTATTCGCCGCAATACGATAAAGCGAAACCTGAAAAACCTGATCTCCGCACAACGATTTATTGGAATCCGAATATTATAATAAAAGACGGGAAGGGGAACGTTAAGTTTTATGCGGCTGATGACAAGGTAGATTACAGTATTGTAGTAGAGGGACTTACGGATGAAGGAAAAATCATCCGTATCCAAAAAAAACTGCCTTAAAATGTATACCCGTATTTGTTCCTAATGAAAAATCTTCATAGTTTTGGGAAAGGGACTAACCGCTTATTTTCGTTTTATCCTGTATCTTGAAAGCTTAATAATGCAACCATCCCGATTTTCGGGATGGTTGCTATGCTTTTTACAACAGAAATAATATCAATTAGGAATGATTGGAGGTATTAATATACCTTATTAGAAGATTCTCAGCGATGGAATCTAAGCTTTTTAGGAAAATAGAAAGGAAGAAAACTGAGATTTTCTTCCTTATTTTTGAAACAGTGTTTAATAAACTTGTCTTGATTTATTTTGAGATAGCAAACTGACGCTTGTAACGGCATTTTGCTTTGTTGAATAAAACTTTGTCAATGCCGCTGAAACCCTGCCTGCGGCAGGCAGGCTTATTTACCTTTATTTCTAAAAAAAAACATAAATAATAATCGAACTCAGGTTATTAATTCTTGAAAACCAACTTTCCATCTTCATGATCCACTATAATCGGATGTTCGTTGTCGATTTTTCCGCTGATTAATTCCTTGGACAAATCGTTGAGAATGTAGCGCTGAATAGCCCGTTTCACCGGACGTGCCCCAAACTGCGGATCGAAGCCCTCTTCGGCTATAAAATGGAGTGCTTTATCGGTCACTTCAAGTTTTACACTGTTTTCAGCAAGCATTTTCATTACGTTGCTCAGCTGAATTTTCACAATTTCTTCAATCTGATTTTCATTCAGCGGCGTGAACATAATGATTTCATCAATCCTGTTCAAAAACTCAGGACGAACAATCTTTTTCAGCATATTCATCACTTCATTTTTCGTGCTTTCCACCACTTCATCGTGATTCTGCGGAGTCAGTTTCTCGAAATTCTCCCGAATCAGTTGTGAACCGATGTTGGAGGTCATAATGATTATCGTGTTTTTGAAATTCACTACGCGACCTTTGTTGTCAGTTAATCGGCCGTCGTCAAGAACTTGAAGCAGTACGTTAAACACATCTGGATGCGCTTTTTCAATCTCATCAAAAAGCACTACGGAATACGGTTTTCTGCGGATTGCTTCCGTCAGCTGTCCGCCTTCATCGTAGCCCACGTATCCCGGAGGCGAGCCAATAAGCCGGGTGACCGAGAATTTTTCCTGATATTCGCTCATGTCGATTCGTGTCATCATGTTTTCATCGTCAAACAGGTAGTCGGCCAGTGCTTTTGCCAGTTCAGTTTTCCCAACTCCCGTTGTTCCGAGGAAAATAAACGAACCAATCGGGCGTTTCGGGTCATTCAATCCGGCACGGCTCCGACGAACTGCATCCGAAACAGCTGTGATGGCTTCTTCCTGCCCAACAACGCGTTTGTGCAGTTCTTCTTCCAAGTGAAGCAGTTTTGCTTTCTCACTTTGAAGCATTTTATTCACAGGAATTCCAGTCCAACGGCTCACCACATCCGCAATATCTTCGCTGTCAACTTCTTGTTTGATCATGGCATTGTTGCTCTGAGTTTCAGCCAATTCCGCTTGAAATTTCGCAATCTGTTCTTCCTCCGTTTTGATTTTTCCGTAACGGATTTCAGCCACTTTTCCATAATCACCTTCGCGTTCCGCTTTGTCAGCTTCATATTTCAAGTTTTCGATCTCAATTTTTGCCTGTTGAATTTTGTCCAAAAGCGTTTTTTCAGACGACCATTTGGCTCTTAATGATGCACTTTGTTCCTTCAGATTGGCAATTTCTACATTGAGAATTTCCAATTTTTTTGTATCATTTTCACGCTTTATCGCTTCGCGTTCAATCTCAAGCTGCTTGATATTCCGCTCAATTTTGTCCAAATCTTCCGGCACGCTGTCAACTTCCATTCGAAGTTTTGAGGCGGCTTCATCCATCAAATCAATGGCTTTGTCGGGCAGAAAACGATCGGTAATGTACCGGTTGGAAAGCTCAACTGCTGCGATAATTGCATCGTCTTTGATACGTACTTTGTGGTGGTTTTCGTACCGCTCTTTCAGTCCGCGGAGAATGGAAATGGTGGATTGAATGTCCGGCTCATTTACCATTACAAGCTGGAAACGACGTTCCAACGCTTTGTCTTTCTCAAAATATTTTTGATATTCATCTAGCGTGGTAGCACCGATGGCTCGAAGCTCACCACGAGCCAGCGCAGGTTTCAGAATGTTGGCTGCGTCCATAGCTCCATCGCCTTTGCCGGCGCCGACCAGCGTATGGATTTCATCAATGAAAAGTACGATTTCGCCATCCGACTGAATGACTTCATTTACTACCGATTTCAACCGTTCTTCAAATTCACCTTTGTATTTTGCGCCAGCAACCAAAGCTCCCATATCCAATGAAAATACCTGCTTAGATTTCAAGTTTTCTGGTACGTCACCTCTGACAATTCGGTGCGCTAAACCTTCTGCAATGGCTGTTTTCCCGACGCCAGGTTCTCCAATCAGAATTGGGTTATTTTTGGTCCTACGGCTCAAAATCTGCAAGACTCGACGGATCTCTTCATCTCGGCCAATGACTGGATCAAGCTTACCTAACCGAGCTTGCTCGTTGAGGTTTATCGCGTATTTATTAAGCGAATTATAGGTTTCTTCTGCCGAAGAAGAGTTTGCTTTCGCACCTTTTCGAAGTTCGGCAATCGCTGATTCAAGCCCTTTTTCAGTAGCTCCGGCATCTTTCAGGATTTTACCGGCCTGATTGTTTGTTTTGAGAATTGCCAGCAGTAAATATTCAAGCGAAACAAACTGATCGCCCGCTTTGGAGGAAAGATCTACCGCTGTTTGGAAAACTTCGTTGGTTTCACGGCTGAGATAAGGATCTCCTCCGCTCACTTTCGGAAATGAGTCGATGGTCCGATCCACCACTTGTTGAACGGCATTGAGATAAACGCCCATTTTACCGAACAGAAATTGCACCACATCCTCGCCTTTTGTTATGATGGCTTTCAGCAGGTGAGGGGTTTCGATGACTTGCTGTCCTTTGGATTGAGCAAGGTCAATTGCTTGCTGAACAGCCTCCTGGGATTTTGTTGTAAAATTATTAAAGTTCATATGTTGTAATATTTTATGTTAGAAATTATGATTGAAGATCGATTTCAGAAACTAAAAATTCATAAATCATACATCTTCCCACCTGCCTTGTCTCAAATTCTCTACCAACCTGATAATCAGACAAAATGACTTGATTTTAATGTTAAAATTAAACGAAAAATGACAATTTGGCTTAAATGCTGAAAATTCGTCATTTTAATTATTTTTATAATAGTTTGGGAGTTGAATAATGATTAATTTAGGCTGTATGAAGAAAAAATGATTATTTTTGCAAGTTAAATCTGATAAACAATAGATTAATGCAAGAAAAAGAATACAAAGTTCCCGAACCAACTCTTCGGCGCTTACCCTGGTATTTGGCTTATGCTCAGCTGGTTCAGAAGTCGGGAGAACTTCATTTGTCGTCCACGCAAATTGCCGGCAATATAGCAGTAGATGCCTCAAAAGTAGCGAAAGATCTTTCTTATGTGAATATTTCAGGACGAACCCGGGTAGGTTACGATGTAAATGAATTGGTGAAAGTTCTGCAGGAGTTTTTGGGTTTTACAAAGTCGCACAAAGCATTTTTGTTTGGTGTGGGAAGCCTGGGTGGTGCATTGATGCACGACAACGGTCTGAATCATTTCGGACTTGATATCGTGGCCGGATTTGATGTGAAATTTGAGTTGGCTGGCACGAGCATCAATCGAATTCCGATTCACCATGTATCTGTGTTTGAAGAATTGCAGAAAAAAACCGGAATTAACATCGGGATTCTGACGGTTCCGACTGACAAAGCACAGGAAACCGCGGAAATGATGATTGAAGGCGGTATTAAGGCAATTTGGAATTTTACACCGTTTCGGATTCGTGTTCCGGAAAATATTATTGTCCAAAATACATCTATTTACGCGCATTTAGCTGTGATGTTCAACAGATTGAACGAGATGAGTGAGAGATGAAAATTTGCTAATTGTCTGATTAACCAATTAACCAATTAACCAATTAACCAATCAACCAATCAACTATTTAACCAATTAACCACGCAACAATTCAACTAATAACTAATG
>CAZIRA010000083.1:0-4056 GCA_964541615.1 uncultured Paludibacter sp. | reverse complement strand
AACCAATCAACTATTTAACCAATTAACCACGCAACAATTCAACTAATAACTAATGAAAATCTTCGCTATCGGACAGAACTACATCGAGCACAATAAGGAAATGAACAGTGCCAATCCTGCCGAACCTATAGTATTTATGAAAGCTGATACAGCAGCATTGAGAGACAATAAACCATTTTTTCTTCCCGATTTCAGCAAGGAGATTCACTACGAAACTGAACTGATCATCAAGTTTAACCGTATTGGTCGGAATATCTCACCGAGATTTGCACACAGGTATTATGATGAAATAGGTTTGGGAGTTGATTTTACTGCACGTGACCTCCAAAAAAGGTTGAAACAAGAAGGAAAACCCTGGGAAATCAGCAAAGCATTTGACAATTCAGCTGTGATTGGAAGTTTTATACCAAAAGAAGTGATCGCAGATATCCAGAACATTGATTTTCACCTGGATTTGAATGGAAACATCGTTCAGCAGGGAAACTCCAAAGACATGATATTTCCGGTAAGCGAATTAATTGCTTACATCAGCAAATTTTTCACCATAAAAATTGGTGATATCCTGTACACGGGAACGCCTGTCGGAGTTGGCAAGGTGAGTATCGGCGACCGATTGCAGGGATATATTTTTGATAAGAAAATGTTTGATTTCCAAGTGAAATAAGATTTTTCTGTTTGTAATAAAAGCCCATTTTAGCCGTTATTAAGAATGGACTTTATTCTTTAATTATGAAACTCAGGCTTTCTTATGTATTTTAGATTTTTCACATTAGTATCGCTTTTTTGCTCGGTTTTATCGGCCACAGCACAAAACGCTACACTCTCGAAAAAGGAAATAAAATGGACAGGTTTCGAAACCTGGTCCACTCCCCATACTTCAAAAAAAGTCATATCTTTTGATGATGCTCAATATCCGTCCGATAATGAGCTTCCCTACTTTATAGAAAAAATCAGTAAAGAAAACGGTCAGGAAATAAAGTTTAACGTAGTTAATCCTGTCTTCCAACCGGTAACTTCGGAAGAACTATCCCATCTCAAAGACAAAAATATACCATCCGAAATCTCAGTTACATCCTACTCTGCAACCGATCGCGGAACAGAAATTCAGACATTCCAATTACTTCCTTTTGTAAAAAAGGGCGAGCAGACACTAAAACTTACCAACTTTGATATTCAGGTAGAAAAGATTGCAGGAGCCCAAAAAGCACCAACATCGATTCATACTTACGCTGAGAATTCGGTGTTGAAATCAGGAAAATTTGTAAAAGTCAAAGTCAGAGAGAGCGGAATTTACAAACTGACATATGAAGCACTGAACAGTATGGGGGTTAAACCTGAGAATGTCCGTGTTTTCGGTTATGGCGGAGCATTGCAGGAGCAGAGTTTCTTGTTGCCAAAACCCGACGATTTGCCTGAAGTTGCTGTTTGGATGGAAAAAGGGGCTGACGGAGTTTTTAATGCCGGTGATTATATCCTGTTTTACGGCCAGGGTCTTACCAAATGGAATTACGATTCATCAAGGAAATTATTTATCCATACGCTGAATCATTACGCCAACGAAGGATATTATTTTATTACATCAGATGTTGGTGAAGGCAGGAAAATTGCTGATAAAACCATTAGTGTGCCGGCTGAAGCCAATATTGTTTCTGTAAAAGAATTTGTTGATTATCAGGTGCATGAAGTGGAAAAATTCAATCTCGGAAAAACAGGTAAAGTATTTTATGGAGAAGAATTTTCGTCTACATTATCCTATAATTTTCCATTTAATTTTCCAAATCTGGCCAATGCGAATGTTATTGCCCGGGTAGATGTAGCGGCGGTTTCTTCAGTGAATTCAACGTTTGATTTGAAACTGAATGATTTTACTTCAAGGCAAATTTCAGTATCCATGATGGGAGCCGACAATTATCAAGTCGGGAGAGGTTCGAATGTTGTGTTATCCTATCCACCGCAACCTGGACCCGGAGTTAACTTCAATCTGACATACAATAAAAATTCAACCAGCGCAAGAGGTTATTTGAATTACCTGGAAGTGAATGTCCGTAGGAATTTGAAAATGACCGGCTCGGTAATGTTTTTCAGAAATGCAGATTATTTGAAAACGGGATATTATTCTAAATATACACTTACTGACGCTAATCAGAATGTTCAGATTTGGGACATCACAGACCAAAGTAATATCCGGAAAATTGCTGCCTCACGGAATGGTGATGCGCTTGAATTTACAGATACAAACGACGAAGTGAAACAGTATGTGGCAATAGATCCGACAGCAAAATCAGCTATTACCCTTGAACCAACAATAATTGGGACTATTCCAAATCAGGATTTGCATGCTCTTACGGCGGCTGATATGATTATTATTACGCATCCCGATTTTGTTTCACAATCCAAAAGATTGGCCAATGCTCATTTAGAAAAAGACAATTTGAAAGTACATGTAGTAACAACAGAGCAAGTGTACAACGAATTCTCATCAGGAACTCCCGATGCAACTGCATACCGTTGGGTGATGAAAATGTTTTACGACAGAGCCATTGCAGCAGGAAATCCAGATTTGATGCCGAAATACCTCCTTCTGTTTGGTCGCGGAACGTTTGACAACAGAGGAATCATCAATAATTCCGGCGATAATTTGGTGCTCACCTACCAGGCGGATGAGTCACTCCACAAGGTGTATTCATACGTTACGGATGATTATTTCGGATTCCTTGATAATAACGAAGGGCTGGAGATCACATCGCACAAAGTGGATGTAGGAATAGGCAGATTCCCGGTTGTGACAGTGAAACATGCCGAAGATGTTGTGAATAAATCGATCGAATACATGAATAATAAGACAAAAGGAAATTGGAAAAACCAACTTACTTTTGTTGCAGACGATGGCGATAACAGCATGCATATCGGTCAGGCTGATAGTATTGCACAGACCATTTTCAAGTCAAATCCTGAGTTCCAGCTTCAAAAAATCTATCTCGATTCATACCTTCAGGAAACCTCTGCAAGTGGTGACAGCTATCCTTTAGCTAAGAAAAGGCTTCAAAGCTTAATCAGCAGCGGATCTTTTATGCTCAATTTTACCGGACACGCCAGTGCTGCGGGATGGACAGATGAGAAAATTTTGCTCACCAACGACGTGAATGAATTGTTCAATAAAAAACTTCCAATCTGGATTGGTGCTACTTGTGATTTTGTACTGTTTGACAGCAAAGATATTTCCGCAGGGGAAAACGTGGTGCTAAATCCTGTGGGTGGTGGAATTGGAAATTTTTCGGCAGCAAGGGTGGTCTATGCGGCACAAAACGAAAGGATAAACAGATATTTTTCTACCGATTTATTTACGAGAAGAGATGGAAAATATCCGCGTTTGGGTGACGCCGTAAGAAGAGCTAAAAATACTATCAGCACCGAGAACAATAAAATGTCATACGTTTTACTGGGCGATCCGGCACTCCGTCTCAATTATCCGGAAACTTACAAAGTAGTTACTGAATCAATAAACGGAATCACAACTCAGTCTGCCGATACACTTAAAGCACTTTCGGTGAATAAAGTAAAAGGATTTGTGGCAAATCAGAACGGCAGCAAAGCAACCGATTTCAACGGAACGATTGAAATTACCATTTTAGATAAAATTCAAAGAATTACCACGCTGAATAATCATAATGAGAAAAACGGTGTTTTTACTTTTAGTGACAGACCCAATATTCTTTATTCCGGAAAAGCAAAAGCAGAGAACGGTGAATTCGAATTCACATTCATGATGCCGAGAGACATCCGTTACAATTACGGTTCCGGAAGGATTAATTATTATGCCAATGATACCATAACGGGTTTGGAAGGACAAGGATTTTTCGAAAACTTTATTGTTGGAGGATCAAAATCGGATGTGGAATACGAAACAGAAGGCCCGGTTATTCAAATGTATCTGAATACGCCTGATTTCACTTCGGGAGGAAAAGTGAATGAGACTCCCATGTTCGTGGCCAAAATTTCTGATATAAATGGAATCAACACAGTTGGAAGCGGGATCGGTCACGATTTGAGATTGGT
>CAZIRA010000082.1:9983-11999 GCA_964541615.1 uncultured Paludibacter sp. | reverse complement strand
TTGGTTTCATGGCTTACTTATTTTAGATTTATCAGTTCGAGCAGGTAAAATCCGTTTTTTATCCATTTAATCCAAGTAATCAATGTACTATTTTCTATTTTCTAAGAAAATAACACACTGATTCACAACATACAACGAGTTATTTGTATGATAGATATTTAATAAATGAAGCACAATGAATGAAGTTGTTATCATTATTACAAGAACATAAATACTAACTGACATCAGTGCCTTTAGCGAAAATTTAGAACACGATAAAATGAAAAAGAGCCTGCGAGTAACAGGCAATCAAATCAGTTTCAAAATATGTGTTGTTTAATTTACAGCCTTTAAGTCTAACTTGATATTCAACTCATCCAACTGACTTTGATCAATGGCTGAAGGCGCATCAATCATCACATCGCGTCCGGAGTTATTTTTTGGGAAGGCAATACAGTCGCGAATGCTGTCTAATCCGGCAAAAAGCGAAACGAATCGATCCAAACCAAATGCCAAACCGCCGTGTGGAGGTGCTCCGTATTGAAATGCACCCATTAAAAAGCCAAATTGTTGCTGTGCTTTTTCGGGCGTGAATCCAAGCAGTTCAAACATCTTACTCTGTAAATTGCTGTCGTGGATACGAATTGAACCGCCGCCAAGTTCCACGCCATTAATTACCATATCATACGCATTGGCACGAACGGCGCCGGTGTTCGTGTCAAGCAGGTGAATATCTTCCGGTTTCGGGGAAGTGAACGGATGGTGTTTTGCAAAGAAACGCTGCGAATCTTCATCCCACTCAAAAAGTGGAAAATCAACCACCCAAAGCGGTGCAAATACGCTTTTATCGCGTAATCCCAAACGCTCGCCCATTTCCAATCGCAATTCATTTAACGCTTTTTGCGTTTTTTCTTCTTCTCCGGCAAGAATTAACACCAAGTCATTGGGTTGCGCATTGAATAATTTTCCAATCGCTTTCAAATCATCCTCCGAATAAAATTTATCAACGGACGATTTCACCGTTCCATCTTCATTGTATCGAATATAAACCAAACCTTTCGCTCCAATTTGCGGACGTTTTACGAAATCGGTCAATTCGTCTACTTGCTTGCGGGTGTACGAAGCACAACCTTGAGCACAAATTCCGCCCACATATTCTGCACTGTCAAAAACCACAAAATCACGTCCCGAAACGGCTTCTTTCAACTCCACAAACTTCATTTCAAAACGGATATCCGGCTTGTCCGAACCGTAAAATTTCATTGCATCTGCGTAAGACATTCGTTGGAAAGGCCCGGTGATTTCAATGCCTTTTATGGTTTTGAAAAGATGTTTTGCCAACCCTTCAAAAGTATTCAATACGTCTTCTTGCTGTACAAATGACATTTCGCAGTCGATTTGGGTAAATTCGGGTTGGCGATCGGCACGAAGGTCTTCGTCACGGAAGCATTTCACAATTTGGAAATAGCGGTCAAATCCCGACACCATCAGCAACTGCTTGAAAATCTGTGGTGACTGTGGAAGGGCGTAAAATTGTCCCGGATTCATTCGTGAAGGAACCACAAAATCTCGAGCGCCTTCGGGTGTAGAGCCGATTAGTACAGGAGTTTCCACTTCCAGGAAATTTAGCTGATCCAAATATCGGCGTGTTTCGAAAGTCATTTTATGCCGAAGTTCGAGATTGGCACGTACATTCGTTCTTCTCAGATCCAAATACCTGTATTTCATACGTATATCATCTCCGCCATCGGTATTTTCCTCAATGGTAAACGGAGGAGTTTTGGCCGCATTGAGCACGGTAAGTTCATCAACCAGAATTTCGATTCCACCCGTATCAATGTTCGCGTTTTTGTTGCTTCGTTCGGCCACAGTTCCGGTGATTTGAATGACAAATTCACGTCCCAAATGATTAGCTCGTTCGCAAAGTTCGGCATTAACTTCCTGATTGAAAACCAACTGTGTAATGCCGAAGCGGTCGCGAAGATCCACGAATGTCATGCCGCCCATTTTACGGGTCCGCTGCACCCAGCCGGCAAG
>CAZIRA010000082.1:0-9883 GCA_964541615.1 uncultured Paludibacter sp. | reverse complement strand
ATTTTTATGGCAAATTTCTTTAATCTCGAATCCAGCATTTCCTGTGGAATGATTTTTTTGATCGTATCAGCCACTGCATTGAGCTGTCCTTCACGGATAAAGTTTTGCTGAATAACCAAAGAAATTTCTCTAACCGGCTCCGGATCGATCAATTTTCTGACATTTTTCTTTTGTTCTTCCGTGAGAAGTTCCAAATGAAGTTCCGGAATAACGGTATAGCCGCCATTTTCATCTACAATTTTTATGAGAGTTTCGATACTTCCTGCTTCGTAAGCATAAGAAATTTTCATGTCTTTCACACAGAAGTTAAATACCTGATTGCGAAGGCAGTGACCTTCCTCAAGCACCCAAAGATGATCAACCGGAAGATCACTGGCTACCAATTCTTTTTTCTCATAAATGGCTTCATCGGGAGAAATGTATGCAACGAATTTTTCGTAATAAAGTGGAATTTCCAAAATATTCGGATTCATCAGAGGGGTTGATAGAATGGCCATGTCAATCTCCCCTAAAAGTAGTTTTTTCTCAATGGTATCGGTACGCATTTCTGAAATTTTGAATGAAAGTTCAGGGTACATCGATCTGAATTCTGAGAAAAATTTCGGCAGCAAATACGGCGCAACTGTCGGAATAATGGCAATGTTGATATTTCCGCTCACATCTCCTTTTTCGGAAGAAACCAGTTCTTTGATTCTATTCAGCTGACACAGCGTGGTTTGTGCCTGTTCAATGATTTTTAAACCAACTTTTGTGATTTCAATGGGATGTCTGGAACGATCAAAAATTTTGACATCCAATTCATCTTCAAGCTTTTGGATCATCATACTC
Source organism: uncultured Paludibacter sp. (assembly GCA_964541615.1). Classification (GTDB taxonomy): domain Bacteria; phylum Bacteroidota; class Bacteroidia; order Bacteroidales; family Paludibacteraceae; genus UPXZ01. Next base: position 9,055 of record CAZIRA010000082.1, on the reverse strand, counting down.
AACGTTGGCTGTGTAACTCCGCACATTTCGGCTGCATTCACAAAATGCTTTGTTTTGCTCAATGCAACGATGTATTCTAATTGTTGGAAAGTCATGGTTCTATTTATAATTTATTTATTTACAATTTACGATTGAAATGCTGAATTTTTGATAATAGGTTGGCTGTCTCAATAAATCTGGTCAACTTTTCAAATATCACTCACAAAGGTATAGTTTTTATTTATAACGATATCTGTTTTTCACATAATTTTTCACAAAATCTTAAAAATCACTTATAAAAAATGGCTATCTTTCTGATTAAAGTATCTTTGTAAAAAAATTAGAAAATGAAAAAATACTTCGTTGCATTGGTTATGCTTTTCCTGGTTGTATTCCCGATGAGTGCGCAGCTGCTTTGGAAAGTGAGCGGGAAAGGGCTGAAACAGGATTCTTATCTTTTTGGGACGCATCATTTGATTTCCATCTCTTTTTTGGACAGTATTCCTGGGCTTTATCCTGCTTTCAACAGTTCGAAAGCTGTTGTTTCAGAAATTGTGCTAAATACGCTTGATGCTACGCAAAAAATTCAGACTGCCGCTACCCTGCCCGATTCGATGCTGATGTCCAGGCTTTTGTCCTCCGAAGAATTTGAAATGCTGGACAAGGAAGTTTCTGATTTGATGAAAATAACTTTGAAGCAAATAGACATGCTCCATCCTGCTATGATTCAGACTTTTTTCCAACTGGAATTGTACAAACAAATGGCTCATTTTGATGACAACACCAAGTCTGATTCCTATTTTCAACTGGTTGCAAATGAAAAAGGGATGCCCATTTACGGCCTGGAAACAATTGACAAACAGGTAGAACTGCTTTTTCCGAAGGAAGATTTGAGAAAGCAGGCATTGGAACTGGTTGATGTTGCGAAGCGAAAAAACGAAGCCTACGCTGAATTGAAAGAATTGAACCGGCTCTACAAAATCGGCGACATCAACGGGCTGGATAGATTAAATAAAATTTCAAATACCAACTGGGGCGTATCTGATGAAGAAAATGCCGAAATGGTGGACAATAGAAATATTGATTGGGCAAACCAGCTTCCTGCACTTATGAAATCAAATTCGTGTTTTATCGCAGTTGGCGCACTGCATCTGCCTGGAGAAAACGGCTTGATAAAACTGCTTAGAAAAAAAGGGTACAGGGTGAGGGCAATTGTTAAATAGTTGAGTGATTGAGTGGCTGAGTGGTTGAGTGGATAGATGACAATTAAAAAAACCGGAAATTGGAACTCAAAACTACAAACTCCTTTCTTCTTTCACTTTTTTCTACTTTTCCCTTTTTAATTACATTTTTATTACTAAATTTGCACTTTATTTTGAAAAATAACACATAATTTTAAAAGATATGAGCAAAACGAAAAAATTTCTATTGCAGGAATCCCAAATCCCTACTCAATGGTACAACATCGTGGCCGACATGAAAAACAAGCCTCTGCCATTGATTCACCCGGGAACAAAACAACCGTTAACTGCTGAGGATTTGTTTCCGATATTTTCCCAGGAAGTCAGCAGACAGGAATTAAACACCACCGATGCCTGGATTGAAATACCGGAAGAAGTACGCGAAAAATATAAAATTTACCGTCCTTCGCCACTCGTACGTGCTTATGGTCTGGAAAAAGAACTGGATACTCCGGCACACATTTATTTCAAAAATGAAAGTGTAAGCCCTGTAGGTTCCCACAAACTGAATTCAGCACTCGCGCAAGCTTACTATTGTAAAAACGAAGGAATTACAAATATCACTACTGAAACCGGTGCCGGTCAATGGGGTACTGCGCTTGCTTTTGCCGCAAAGACATTCGGACTGGAACTGGCAGTTTACATGGTAAAAGTGAGCTACCGCCAGAAACCATACCGCCGTTCGCTGATGCAGACCTGGGGAGCAGAAGTTATTGCTTCGCCGAGTATGTCCACAAAAGCCGGACGCAAAATCATTACTGAAAACCCAACGTATCAGGGAAGCCTTGGCACAGCAATTTCTGAAGCCATCGAGCTTGCATTGCAGACTCCAAACTGCCGCTATACACTGGGAAGCGTGCTGAATCATGTTTCACTTCACCAGACAGTAATCGGTCTTGAGTCTGAAAAACAAATGGAAATGGCCGGCGAATATCCTGATATCGTTATCGGATGTTTTGGCGGTGGAAGTAATTTCTCAGGTATCTCCTACCCTTTTATGCGTCATAATCTGCTGAATGGAAATAAAACCCGCTTTATTGCGGCTGAACCTTCATCCTGCCCGAAATTGACCCGCGGCGTATTCCAATACGATTACGGCGATGAAGCCGGCTATACTCCGCTGATTCCGATGTACACACTGGGACACAATTTCTCACCCGCCAATATCCACGCCGGAGGACTACGCTACCACGGTGCAGGCGCAATTGTGAGCCAGCTGATGCAGGATAACTTGATGGAAGCAATTGATATCCCTCAACTGGAATCATTTGAGGCAGGTATTACATTTGCACGCACCGAAGGAATTGTGCCTGCTCCTGAATCCTCTCACGCAATAGCTGCTGCTATCCGCGAAGCCAACAAAGCCAAAGAAGAAGGTGTTGCTAAAACTATCCTGTTCAACCTTTCCGGACACGGATTTGTGGATATGGCAGCCTACGATTCCTATTTCGATGGCGATTTGAGAAATTATGAACTGACTTCTGACGATATAGCTAAAACAACGGCTAATCTCGAACAAATTATTCATTAAACCACAAGTTACATGAACCCAAAAACGCAGGAAGTTTCTAAAATTTCCTGCGTTTTTTTGGTAAAAAGAATGGTTTATTTTGTAAGCTTTGCTTTGTTCAGTTCCATGATCTTTTCATCGTTAAAATCAAAGTCATAGGGCGCTTTCTTAGCTTTTGCGGGATCAGCCAGCGTTTCAGCGTCCCGCTTGTCAGCAAAACCTTTGGTGATGGCCATCGCTTCCCCGAATGCTGCTTCGGACAAAGCAAAATTCTCATTCAGCAAAATTAAATCTTTTATGTAACCGGAGTCTTTTATCAGTACTTCTTTCACTGATTGTTCCTGATATTTCCATGTGCAAAGCTTCGGAAACGTATCGTTGATTTCGTAAGGTTTCATGATGTTTGGTTTATTTTTGATTGTTGATGTTTCTTGCTGAATTGCGAAAATAGGGAAATTTTGCGGAATGTTCAAATTTTATTTTCCAAAATATTTTCAATATCTTTTTCGTTTGTAACTAAAAACTCTGTAATGTACTGTTTATTAGCGAATTATTTTGTCAAACGGAAGAGCGGAACCAAGTAAAATTCCTGTGGATGATCCGGCTGGCCGCCTATGCCCAATGCAATAAACACCGGCACATCATTCTCTTTCTGGTATCGGTAGTAGCGCTCAATTTGTTCCGGATACGACCATTTGATAAAACCGTTTTCCTGGAATCTGCTACGCCACTTACATTCTACGGCAAAATTTCCACTTGAGTTTTGGGCAAATTTCAAATCGGGTTCAAAATTTTCTTCCGCAAAAACTTCGTTTTCGTTGTAGTCAGACACCTGCGCTATCAGCCTGACACGGTTCACTTTGACAATGGATTGTATCACAAATCCTTCAAACAAATCGCCTTTCTCGTTGCTGGTGAAAACCGGTTCGGGGGTCTCTGTTCTCTCTTTTTCAGTCACCGCAATGGAATCTTCCAACGGTTTCTTACGAGTGAACATAAATACGGAAATTCCTACAAACAAAATTCCCAGAATTAAAAATACAGTTGCCATTTTTTTCATTTTCTAAGTGGTTTCCACCCGAAACGCCGCTATGAGCGTCGGTTTGGTTACAGTTCAATTTTATCTATTTCTTTCATCAATCTGTCCGTTTCGGTCAGTGCCACGATGATTTTCTGATAATGCAGAATATCTTCAAAATCGAGCGTGCGTCCTTTGCGGTCTTTGTGCCATTTCTGAGCGGGTTGATATCCGCCAATATAAAAACTCCAGGCTGTCAAAGGTACATTGGCAAAATATTGGGTATCGTTAATAAAAACATTGCCGACCTTCCCTAACCCCTCCAAAGGCGGGGATTAAGAGAAAAGAGGTTTGGCTACTACATTATCGCCGCTAACCGGATATTGGGTAATGTATTTATCCACCGTAGCCTTACTGTGTAAAGAGTTTTCATATTATAGTTTGGGGGTGATATCCGTTTTAAAGTTTCCCCCGCTGTCATTTAAGTGCGGTAAACAATAATTGTCTTTTTTCTACCAATAATAAGCTGTAATTTTTAATTAAATCACTAATAATCAAAACTGTACTCCACATTTGATAAAATTCAGACTGATATATAAAATGCCAAAAGGCTTACTAATCTATTGATTAGTAAGCCTTAAAGGGTTTTATGTGCGGCTGAAGGGACTCGAACCCCCACGCCTCTCGGCACCAGATCCTAAGTCTGGCGCGGCTACCAATTACGCCACAGCCGCAGGTGGTCATTTTTTTGATAACGGGTGCAAAGATACTATCTTTTTTGAAAATGACAACAATTATATCGGATTTATTTTACGAAAATAATCTGTTGGTGTATTTTACCGTCGTAAAGTACGCGTAGTATATAGGCACCCGGCAGAATACCGGCACTATTCAGGCTGATTTCCCGGCTTTCGATCTCCTTTTCAAACAATTTAATACCGCTCACAGAGTAAATCTGCACCACACTCCTATCCGTTACTTCTATGTTAAGCAAATCAGTAACCACCGTCGGATAGACATTCAGGCTACTGTCAGAAATGTTTCCATTTGAACTTTGTCCCAAAGCAATTCCGACGATTATCGGATCGTGGTCTGAGCTGCGAAACATGCCCACATCCCATTTTGCCCCATCATATCCAAACACACCAAGTTCATCGGCATTGATGTGAAATGCAGTAACTCCGGTGATCTGCTGAGCCATCGACTCATTGGCGATAGCATGGTCGAGATAGCCTGTCTCTGTCCGGTAAACATAACTATAAGCACTGTCTGCATGAAATTTTTGTTGCAAATCCACATAGCCTTTGTTTACAAATGCCTGAATGGGATCTTCTTTGGCATACGCATTCAAATCACCCATAATCAACACATTTTCGGTTCCGTAGCTTGCTTTCCCGGCATTAATGGCGTTTATTACGGCGTTTGCTTCCTGAACACGCGAGTAATTATAGCAGCTTTGCCCGTCGTCCTGATCTGCATCCTTTCCGCTGGCGTTGTTGCAACCACTTTTTGCCTTGAAGTGATTGATGCTGAACATAAATTTTTCTTTATTGGATTTCAATTCAAATCCCTGTATTTTTTTTCTGTTGGAAACTATGGTATTAATATTGGTCAAATTTCCCACAGGAGATACTTTATCCGAGCGGTACAAGTAAGCTGCTTTGGTGAAAGAGCTGGTGGAAGTACCGCCATCATTGATAAAAGTGTAATTGTTGGTAGCTGATTTTGCATTAAGCGCCTGAACCAGTTTTGTGAGTGCTGCCTGTCCCTGCTCAATTTCAACCAATCCATAAACATCGGCATCAATGGCGTAAAGCGCGTCAACAATTTTGGCATGCTGGCGGTTTAATTCATCCAAATTAGCTGCACCGTATCCACCTCCGTAGTTCTGTACCAGGTAAAATTCCAGGTTGAAACCGCACACTTTCAAGTTGTAATTCCCGATATCGTCGTGCGTACGATTTCTCGGATTTCCAAAAAACCGAACTTCATCTGCAGGGTAAAACACAAATTTTGAGTTGGCGTAATCGACAACCGCCTGAAGTTTATCCACTTTTTCTCCCAGTCTTCTTGTTCCATATTCATCAGCAAATACTATGGGTGAAACATAAGTAGCAGTAAAAGCATCATCTAAAATTATGGGAGGAAGTGAATTTTCACTGACCAGCGCAGCGTATTCTGAGGATAGCGGTAATGCGATATTTGTTGGTACAGGTTTACGGCGAACTCCCAGTTCCAATTCACCGCGCTGTTCCAGGTAATAGTTGTTATTTACATAAAGCGGCTGCTGAAATTCCACGAGCATTCCTTCGTAACTTTCCCAATTCCAATTGTTTATGTCGTAGATAATTTTCTGTGGCTGGATTGTATTCCCTTTACTCAAGACAGTAATATTGCTCGAATTTGAAAGCTGTGTTTTATTAAAATATTCGGAAACAGAAGCTGTTATGCTTATCTCATCCCCTTTTTCAATAGTAGTATTGTTAGGTGAATACACAAAAATGCCGTCGGAAGTACCCGGATTGCCATCGCCGGTTTTATCTTGCATAAAAAAGCCATTTATTGTTCCACTTCCAACAAATACGGCAGTAACAATTCCGGTAGTTTTCACATTTTGACCGTTATATGGACTTGAATTTCCGCCGCCTTGAATGGCAGGAATGGTAACATTTACCTGCCCTGAAACCGTAAAAACAAGAATTGAAAAAAGAAAAGTATAGAAATTTCTCATATTAAAATTTAGCAAAGTCGTGAACCGACAAAGATAGATAAAAAGCGGGATATATTCTGAATATATTTTGTTAGATTTTTGAAAGCCTCTGTAATTGAAAGGAATAGATATACATATTGAATACATCCTCTTATAAGGCTATTCTTACAAACTGTCTGATTTTTGAAATAAAACGATTACTTTTTCATTTATTATCAATTGAAATTCTACCAATTTTTCATTTACCCGGAACTTGGTTGTGGTTTATTAATGTTTTTTTGTACATTTGCGGGTAAAATTTACAACTTGTTAATTCAAAAAAAAACTACAAAATGTTTAAATCTATTAGAAATGAAGACTGGACAGCCACCCTGTTTGGATCAGTTTTACTAGCCCTGGTTGTCTTTTTACCCCATATGATGAAACAGGAGGTTTATTTATTTGTCATAATCGGACTTCTTGCTTTTTTGGGATATTTATTCATGGGAGGAAAAGACAATAAATTTCTTTTATCATTTGTCATCATTTTAGGACTGGCCTATCTGGCAAAACTCATCAGTGCAATGGCTCCAATAAAAAACATCGGATTGGAGGCAGTTTTTTTCGCCGTGGCAATCGGTCTGCTAATTAGAAATACCATTGGACTGCCGAAATGGATGGCTTCTGCCGTTAAAAGCGAATATTACATCAAAGCAGGTTTGGTGGTTCTCGGGTCTTCCATCCTGTTCAAAGAGATCATGAAAGCAGGTGGACTGGGAATGATTCAGGCAGTAATTGTAGTGTTTTTGGTTTGGTATTTTAGTTTCTGGGTTTCAACGCGCATTTTCAAAATCGACAAAGAGATGTCAACCATTCTTTCCAGCGCGGTTTCTATTTGCGGTGTTTCTGCTGCCATTGCTACCAGCGGTGCCATCAAAGGCGACCCGAAAAAGCTCTCTTTTGTCGTTTCTTTGGTGCTTATCGTGGCTATTCCGATGATGTATCTCCTACCCTACATTGCAAAGTGGATCGGACTATCTGAAGAAGTTGCCGGTGCCTGGCTTGGTGGAACGATTGATACTACGGCTGCAGTGGTTGCTTCCGGTAAATTTATTGGAGAAACTGCCGAAAAATTCAGCGTGATTATCAAATCAGCTCAAAACGTTCTGCTCGGCGTAGCTGCTTTTATCATTTCAATATACTGGTCGTATAAAGGACAAAGAACTGAAATCCGTCCGTCCGGATCGGTTCTTTGGGAACGTTTCCCGAAATTCGTTCTTGGATTTATCCTGGCTTCATTGGTGTTCAGCTTTGCATTTGCACCAGACGTAGCCAAAGATCTTTCAAAAGTGGCCAATAAAGGCGCCCGCGAGATTCTTTTCTCCATCGCGTTTGTTTGCATAGGTCTTGAAACTGATTTTCGTTACATATTCAAAAAAGAGAATTCCAAATACATCTGGACTTTCCTTACTGCTCAAACCTTTAATATCTTTCTGACATTGATTGTTGCGTACCTGTTGTTTAATGGAATCTAGAATTTTTATAAAGATATTTTCACAAAAAAGCCAGCTTCTGAAAAGAAGTTGGTTTTTTTGATGAGAGATCGAAAAACTCATTTCCGTCCCAGCATTTTATCCATTGCCCGGTTTGTGCGCATTCCGGAATTAAAGTCGCTGACAGGATAATCACCTTTTCCGTTCAGGAAATTCACTATGCTTTCTACCAAATAATATTGGATGTTTTCAGGATTTTTCTCAGTGAATATTTTTTCTCCCGATGCATTTTTCAAAATAATCGGGGAAAAATGGAACGTTGAAAACAATATAGAGCCCTCAGAACCAATAATTTCTACCTCATCAGTACGTGTATTTATCGGGGATGCAAATTCCCAATGCCCGATTCCGGTCACGCCGTTGCTGTGTTTCCAGCTGGCATCAACCGTATCTTCCACCTCATAAAGTCCGGCGACATTCTCAGCTTTTCCAGTTGCTTCGGTAATTTCACCAAACAGAAAATCGAGAAAATCGAGCTGGTGTGATGCAAGGTCGTAAAAATATCCTGCTCCGGCAATTTCTTTCTTTACACGCCAGGGAAGTGTTTCATGACTCAAATCCGTTGGATATGGAGGAATTACAAAATGAATGTTTACTTTTTCTATTTGACCGATTTCACCGTTCTCAACCATCTCTTTTACCTTCAGGAAATAGGGTAACGTACGGCGGTAATAGGCCACAAAACATGGAACTCCGGTCTTCAGAGCAGTTTTTGTTATCATCAGACACTCCTCAAAAGAGGATGCCATCGGTTTTTCGATATAGACTGGTTTTCCGGCATTCATGGCTTCAATGGCATATTCAGCATGCGAACCGGGAGGCGTAGCAATATAAATTGCATTAACTTCAGGATCATTGATTAATTCCCGTGCATCCGAATACCATTTGCTGATAGCATGACGCTTAGCGTAATCTTCCGCCAATTTTGCATCTCTGCGCATCACAGCAACAACAACTGAACCTTCTGCTTTCTGAAAAGCCGGTCCGCTTTTCTTTTCAGTCACATCGCCGCAACCGATAAATCCCCAATGAATCATAGCATTTAAATTGGTTTGATAATAAATA
>CAZIRA010000081.1:0-12101 GCA_964541615.1 uncultured Paludibacter sp. | reverse complement strand
AACAGAAGAGAGTGAATCTGCTCTCTTCTGTTTCTTGAAAACCATTGACAATGAAATTGCACTCAAAATTTTCTGTCCTGTTACTGGTCCTGCTATCCTCATGCAAACCAAACAACGGAAAACCGATAGACCTGACTCCACCGCAACTTGTTTCAATCCATCCGGCCAACGGAGCTGTGGATGTATCTGAAAACATTACAGAAATCAAACTTATTTTCAATGAAAATGTGACGCTGAAAATTCCATACAGCATCACACTCAATGGAATGTCATTGACAAACATACAGCCGGGCATTCAGAAAGAGTTGAAGATTCCGGTTTCAGGACTGAAAACAGCTACTATTTACACCTTGATAATTCCGGAAAACACCATTAAAGGACCTTCAGGAGCACTTATCGACAAGGAAATTAAATCAACTTTCACTACCTATACTCCTCCTGCTAGAAACTTCTCTGCTCAGGCCAAAAAAGTGATGGACTTTTTCACTCAGACTTACGGAAAAAAGACCATTTCGGGCACAATGGCTAATGTCGCCTGGAATATCGATGAGGCAAACTGGGTTTTTGAACAAACAGGAAAATATCCAGCATTGAACTGTTTTGACTACATACACCATGTTTATTCACCATCGAATTGGATTGATTACTCGAATATTTCTTTGATTGAAAATTGGTGGAATGCCAACGGGCTGGTTTCAATTATGTGGCACTGGTGCGTGCCGAAAGACATGAATACCAATAAAACTGAGTTTGCATTTTATTCAAAAGACACCAATTTTGACGTGAGCAAAATCAGCGACGTCAATTCGCCTGAGTACAAATTAATGGTAAAAGACATTGATATAATTGCTGGCTATCTGAAACTTTTACAGAATAAAAATATCCCTGTCATCTGGCGTCCGCTCCATGAAGCATCCGGCAACACAAATGCCTATACAAACGGCACAGCCTGGTTTTGGTGGGGAATGAAAGGTCCTGCAGCATGCAAAGCGCTTTGGAAACTGATGTTTGAAAGATTGAACAACCACCACGGATTGGACAATCTTATCTGGGTATGGACTTCGCAGGGAAATGACCCGGACTGGTATCCTGGTGATGAATATGTGGATATCGTTGGCAGAGATTTGTATCCGGAAACCAATATCCACGCATCGCAACTCACTGAGTTTAACAAAGTAAAAGCGATAGTTGACAACCACAAAATGATTGCACTTTCGGAATGCGGAGGAATTCCCGATCCCGACCTTATGTTCCAAAAAGGCGACACCTGGCTCTGGTTTATGCCCTGGTACGGCGCACACATCAGAGACGACAAACACAACGGAGCGGAATACATGAAAAAAGTCATGTCAAATTCCAATGTGATTACAAGAGACCAAATGCCTTCGTTGAAGTAAAATGGCCCTGAAATGCTATAACTTTAACTAACCATTATGAACATTAAAAACTAGCCATATGAAACTTTATTCAATTCTCATAACATTCATTCTTTTCGCCTCAATGGCAACGGGATGCAAAGCAAAAACTGAAAAAACAAGCATTACGGAAACTCAAACGAAAAATTTAACCACCGAAACCCTGAATCTTCTGCATAATCTGAAATCGATTCCGGAAAAGGGTTTTATGATTGGACACCAGGACGATCCGCTCTACGGAATAGGCTGGGAAGGTGATGCAGACCGCTCGGATATCAAAAGCGTTGTTGGAGATTATCCGGCAGTGATGGGATTTGATTTGGGTAGGATTGAAATCGTCCTCCCAAATAACTTGGACAATATGAGTTTTGAAAGAATTCGGCAAGAAATTATTAACCAGTACAAACGTGGTGGAATGAGCACTTTCAGCTGGCACATCAACAATCCGATGACCGATGGTGACTCCTGGAATAACACTCCCGGAGCTGTAAAAACCATTTTGCCTGACAGCGTAAATCACGAAAAATTCACACAGTGGCTTCAACGCGGTGCTGAATTCCTGAAAACATTGGTTACGGAAGATGGAACGAAAATTCCAATTCTTTTCCGTCCGTGGCACGAGCATACCGGAAGCTGGTTCTGGTGGGGACAGGACAACTGTACCGCCGGTGAATACAAGCAACTCTGGATATTGACTCACGATTTCTTCCAATCGCAAGGACTTGACAACCTTATCTGGGCATATTCTCCTGGATCAGTAAGCACTGAGGCAGAATACATGGAACGCTATCCGGGCGACGAATACGTTGATGTATTCGGCTTCGATACGTACCACAACAATTCCCCCAACGGAACTGCCGATTACACAAAAACACTGGATACAATGCTGACGATCATCACCAAATTAGGAAAAGAAAAAAACATGCCGATTGCCGTTACCGAAACCGGTTTGGAAGCAATTCCGATTGCAGATTGGTGGACGAATGTGATTTTCCCGGTTGTGGATAAATATCCTGTCAGCTATGTACTTTTCTGGAGAAATGCCCGCGAACGCGAAAACCACTATTACGCACCATATCCGGGTCAAATTTCGGCAGAGGATTTTGTGAAATTCTATGAAAATCCAAAGACATTATTTAGTAAAGACGTTCAAAATTTATACAAATAACTTACAGCTATGAACTCATTTTCAAACAGATTGAGAGAATTGCAAGAAGCTCACGATCAGCTTATTTCTGTGAAAAATCTACCTACAGAAACCACAAACGGCTGGTATCAGCGCTATAAAAACCCGATTCTGACAGCAGACCATACACCACTTTTCTGGCGGTACGATTTTGACGAAAATTCAAATCCTTTCCTGATGGAGCGGATTGGGATGAATGCGGTAATGAACTCGGGAGCAATAAAATGGAACGGTAAATACTTGGTCGTTGCCCGCGTGGAAGGTGTAGATCGGAAATCATTTTTTGCAGTGGCAGAAAGTCCGAACGGAATCGATAATTTCCGCTTCTGGGACTACCCAATCACGATGCCTGAAGCGGAAGATCCTGCCACCAACATCTATGATATGCGTCTTACGGCTCACGAAGATGGTTGGATTTACGGATTGTTTTGCGTGGAAAGACTGGATCCAAAAGCTCCGAAAGGCGATTTATCATCTGCTACAGCCACTGCAGGAATTGCCAGAACAAAAGATTTGAAAAATTGGGAAAGATTGCCTGATTTGACAACAAAAAGTCAGCAAAGAAACGTAGTTTTGCATCCTGAGTTTGTGAACGGAAAATATGCGTTGTACACTCGTCCGCAAGATGGATTCATTGATGCCGGAAGTGGTGGAGGAGTCGGCTGGGCGTTGGTTGACAGCATGGAAAATGCAGTCGTGACCGATGAAAAAATCATTGACGCCCGCTACTATCATACCATCAAAGAGGTGAAAAACGGACAAGGTCCCCACCCCATTAAAACGGAAAAAGGCTGGCTTCACCTGGCTCACGGCGTCCGAGGATGTGCTGCAGGCCTTCGGTACGTGCTCTATATGTTTATGACCGCGTTGGATGATCCTTCTAGATTAATCGCTTCTCCGGGCGGATATTTCATGGCACCCGTGGATGAAGAGCGCCTCGGCGATGTGTCTAATGTGCTGTTTACTAATGGCTGGATTGCCGATGAAGACGGAAAAGTTTTCATTTATTATGCATCGTCAGACACGCGTATGCATGTGGCTACATCAACCATCGACAGATTGGTGGATTACTGCATAAACACGCCTGAAGATGGGCTTACAACTACGGCATCTGTAGAAACTTTGAAAAAATTAATCGAAAAAAATCTAAAAAAATAATCCTATGAATTCTCAAAAAATCACTTTGCAAGAAAAAATCGGCTACGGATTTGGTGATGCAGCGTCTTCCATGTTCTGGAAAATTTTCGGAATGTATTCCCTGTTTTTTTATACCGATGTTTTCGGAATTACAGCAGCAGCTGCAGGGACTATGTTTTTGATAGCTCGATTGTGGGATTCATTCTTTGATGTTTTCGTTGGAATTATCAGCGACCGCACAAAAACTCGGTGGGGGAAATACCGTCCCTACCTGCTTTGGTTTGCCATTCCTTTTGCGGTGATGGGTGCTATCACTTTCTTCACACCCGAATTTGGTCAAACCGGAAAACTGGTTTACGCCTACATTACCTATTCGCTGATGATGATCGTATATTCGTTGATTAATGTGCCATACGCCTCACTTTTAGGCGTAATTTCAGCTGATCCGAAAGAACGAAACACACTTTCTTCCTACAGAATGTCGTTTGCATTTATTGGAAGTTTCGTCACATTTATGCTACTACAACCTCTGATCGACTTTTTTTCAAAAACTTTTGATTCAGATGCTGTCCTTCAAACCACGCAAGCTGCCGAAACAACTGTAAGCACCTCACCAATTGGCTGGGTTATGGGTGTCGGAGCCATTGGAATTCTCTGCATTGTGCTGTTTTTACTTTGCTTCAGCTGGACGAAAGAGCGCGTTACACAGATTGAAAGCGATGAGAATGTTTCCATAAAAAAGGATTTGAAAGACCTTTTCCGCAATGTGCCCTGGTGGATTCTGGTTGCAACAGGTTTGGCTGCTTTGCTTTTCAATGCTGTTCGCGACAGCGTGGCAATTTACTTTTTCAGGGATTACGTGAAAGTGAATTTCAAGATGGCAGGAACCGGCTGGGACATGACTACAATTTATTTCCTGGTTGGACAAGCGGCCAATCTCCTGGGCGTAATGGCAGCACCTTCTATTTCAGCCAAATATGGAAAAAAGAAAACCTACATGATCGCCATTTTGTGTGCAGGAATTTTGAGTACATTCTTCTATTTTATTCCGAATAACATTGTATGGATTTTAATCTTTCAATTCGTCATTTCACTCTTTGCAGGATATGTTCTTCCACTTTTGTGGTCTATGTTTGCTGATATTGTTGACCATCAGGAACTACTCACAGGACGCCGTGCAACAGGTTTGATTTTTTCGTCCTCCTCCATGTCCCAAAAGCTTGGCTGGGCACTTGGTGCGGCCATGAGTGGATGGATACTGGCCATTTTCAAATATTCTCCGGATGCAGTAGAACAGACTGCTCAGACACTTTTTGGAGAACATCTGATGATCAGCATCATCCCTGCTGTTTGCTGTTTGCTGGCATTTGTCGGAATGATGTTTTATCCGTTAACTGATAAAAAAGTGAAAGAAAACACTGAATTATTGAATCAAAAAAGATTGAATGCAAAATAAAAAATGCAATGAGAAAAATATTTTTGATTGTCTCAGTTTTGGGAATGACTTTAATGTTCGGTTCATGTAAAAAAAGTGCAGAATCAGAATTTATTTATGTAAAAGACGGACAATTCATGATGAATGAAAAACCGTACTATTTCGTTGGAACCAACTTTTGGTACGGTGCCATCCTGGCTTCTGAAGGTGAAGGCGGAAACCGTGAAAGGTTGATGAAAGAACTGGATTTTATGCAGAGTATCGGCATTAATAATCTGCGGATTTTGGTTGGTTCGGATGGCGACAGAGGCATTCAAGCCAAGGTAGAACCCACACTTCAAACTGCACCCGGAGTGTACAATGACACGATTCTGGCCGGACTTGATTACCTGATGATGGAGCTTGGAAACCGCAAAATGTACGCTGTTCTCTACCTCAATAATTCGTGGGAATGGAGCGGCGGTTACTCCATGTACCTTCAGTGGGCGGGTTTTGGGAAAGCGCCGGTTCCTGCTGTTGATGGTTGGGATACCTACATGAAATTCGTACGTCAGTTTCATCAGTCAGATAGTGCAAAAGCGCTCTTTGCAAACTACGTAAAAGACATCGTAATACGTGAAAACCGCTTTACCAAAAAGAAATACATCGATGACCCGGCCATCATGTCCTGGCAGATCGGCAACGAACCGCGTGCTTTTTCAGATGAAAACAAAGAACCATTTGAAAAGTGGATGATTGAAGTGGCCGGATTGATAAAATCTTTGGATCCAAACCACATGGTCTCTTCCGGAAGCGAAGGCAGCTGGGGATGTGAAAACGACCTGGATTTATTTGAAAGAATTCATGCTGATAAAAATTTTGATTACCTGAATATTCATCTCTGGCCGTACAACTGGAGTTGGGTGAAGGCAGATTCACTGATGGAAAACCTGCCCCGTGCCAGGGAAAACACCAAAAAATACATCAATGAGCATTTGGAGCTTGGCAGGAAACTTAGGAAACCTGTTGTGATGGAGGAGTTTGGATTTCCACGCGATGGATTTAAATTTTCCAAAGAGACAACCACCAAAGCCCGCGACAGCTATTATAAGTTTGTTTTTGATATGATAAAAGAAGATGCTGCGCAAAAAGGAATTTTTGCAGGATGTAATTTCTGGGGCTGGGGAGGATTCGCCAAACTGCCTACCGACCATGTATACTGGCAGAAAAACGACGATTACACCGGTGATCCGGCTCAGGAACAACAAGGACTCAATTCAGTCTATGCCACCGATCAAAGTACCATTGAATTAATTAAAACTACAAATTCAATTTTGAGTAGTATAAAATAATTATTTGAAACAGCTATTTTTTGAAAATTCTCAAACCTTAGATAATCATTGATGGCTGGTTTCTTACGCCTATGATGTAAAAATTAAAATATAAACAGATGAAACAGCCATGCCAATCCGTCAACTGACGGATGACACACAAAATAATGATTGTATGGCGCGTTCTCCCGATAAATTGGGACAAGCTATGTGACCTTAATGTTAAAAAATAAATTATAAACACATGAAACGAGCATGAACACGGTGGTTCAACAAAGATGATGAAAATCTGACATGCGAGTTCCATGAGACAACTAAAAATCAAATTATTTACACATGAAATACGGATTTTTCGATGACGAAAGACGCGAGTACGTCATTACAAACCCACGTACGCCCTGGCCCTGGATAAATTATTTGGGAAATGAAGATTTTTTCAGCTTAATTTCCAATACCGCAGGTGGATATTCATTTTACAAAGACGCCAAATTCCGCCGTTTGACGCGCTACAGATACAACAATGTACCGATGGATAGTGGTGGAAAATATTTCTACATCAACGACGGCACAGATGTTTGGAGTCCGGGATGGAAACCTTGCAAAACAGAACTTGACAGTTACGAATGCCGTCACGGAATGAATTATACAATCATCAAAGGTGTAAAAAATGGCATTGTGGCTGAAGCAACCTATTTTGTTCCGTTAAAAACATGGGCAGAAGTTCAGAAACTGACACTGAGAAATACTTCGCAGGAAGAGAAAAAGCTGAAAGTATTTTCTTTCGTTGAATGGTGTCTTTGGAATGCACAGACTGACATGGAGAATTTTCAGCGAAATTTTTCAACCGGCGAAGTGGAAATCGAAGATTCGGTGATTTATCATAAAACTGAATACAAAGAGCGTCGTAATCATTATGCCTATTACTCCGTCAATGAGCCGGTTCAAGGCTTTGATACAGATAGAGAAACATTCTTTGGCTTGTACAACGGCTTTAACGAACCTCAGACTGTTTTGGCCGGTGCTTCAGAAAATTCTGTTGCTCACGGATGGTCGCCAATTGCATCACATTATCTTGAAATAACATTAAAACCAGGCGAAACTAAAAATTTGATTTTCGTGCTGGGATACGTTGAAAATGAGCAGAATGAAAAATGGGAAAGCAAAGGAATTATCAACAAAACCAAAGCTAAAGCAACTATTGCCCGTTTTGAGAATACAGATAAAGTGGATGAGGCTTTAGCTGAACTTCGCAAATACTGGGATAATTTGCTGAATATCTTCTCATTGAAATCCGGAGAAGAGAAGCTGGACCGTATGGTCAATATATGGAATCAGTATCAGTGCATGATTACCTTCTGTTTTTCCCGTTCGGCTTCATTTTTTGAAAGTGGCATTGGACGCGGCATGGGTTTTCGCGACTCCAACCAGGATTTGGTCGGATTTGTGCATCAGATTCCAGAAAGAGCACGCGAAAGAATCATCGACATTGCCTCCACGCAGTTCCCTGACGGCAGTTGCTATCATCAGTACCAGCCATTGACAAAAAAAGGAAACAACGAAATCGGCTCAGGATTTAACGATGATCCGATGTGGCTCATCTTTGGAACTGTCAGCTATCTGAAAGAAACCGGCGATTTCTCAATCCTTGACGAACCAGTTCCTTATGACAATGAACCAGGTACAGAAGTATCCCTGTTTGAGCATTTAACGGTTTCTTTTGACTATGTGATAAACAATCTTGGGCCTCACGAATTGCCGTTGATTGGTCGCGCCGACTGGAACGACTGTCTGAATTTGAACTGCTTCTCAGATGATCCGAACGAAAGCTTTCAGACCACTGAAAACAAAACCAAAGGATCTCAGGCAGAAAGTTTGATGATTGCCGGTTTGTTTGTTGTATGTGGACGTGAGTACATTGAACTTTGTAAGAAATTAGGCAAAACCAACGAAGCTGACCGTGCTCAATTACACGTTGATAAAATGGTTGATGCAGTGAAAAAACACGGTTGGGATGGTGAGTGGTTTCTCAGGGCTTACGATTTCTTTGGAAATAAAATTGGCTCCGATGAAAACGAAGAAGGTAAAATTTTCATAGAATCAAACGGTTGGTGCACCATGGCAGGTATCGGACTCGAAGAAGGAATGGTAGAAAAAGCGCTCGATTCAGTGAAAGAACGACTCGACTGCGAACACGGAATCGTACTCAACAATCCTGCTTTTACAAAATACTACATCGAATACGGAGAAATTTCCTCCTACCCTGCAGGCTACAAGGAAAATGCAGGCGTTTTCTGCCACAACAATCCCTGGATTATGATTGGAGAAACTGTACTTGGACGTGGCGACAGCGCTTGGGAGTATTTTAGAAAAATCTGCCCGTCATACCTGGAAGAAATCAGCGATCTGCATAAAACCGAACCGTATGTATACGCTCAGATGATTGCAGGAAAAGACGCTTACAAGCCCGGTGAAGCCAAAAATTCATGGCTCACAGGTACTGCCTCATGGAATTTCTACACTATCACGCAATACATCCTCGGCATCCGCACATCTTACGATGGGTTGATAGTGGATCCCTGCATTCCATCGGATTGGAGTGGATTCAAAGTATGTAGAAAATTCCGTGGAGCGACCTATGATATTGAAGTAAATAATCAAAACGGCGTGATGAAAGGCATTAAATCCATGAAAATTGATGGTGAAGTTGTTACGGGAAACACGATTCCAATTATGCCGGCTGGCAGAGTTTACCACATTGAAGTAGTGATGTAATTTTTAGGTGTAAGACATCCTTTTCAATGGATTACGAAAATATAATTTTAATTAATACTAAGAAAGCTTCATAGAATATCATGGAAACTTTCTTTCTACGTTTTGAATAATCTTTATGCAAAATGAATTTTCAATAATAAAACAAGAAATTTACGATGAATTAACCAAAAACATTCTGCCTTTTTGGATGGAAAGAATGGTAGATGAGAAAAACGGTGGTTTTTTCGGCCAGATAAATGGTGAAAACAAACTTGTTTCAGAAGCTCCAAAAGGCGGCATTTTGAATGCTCGAATTCTTTGGACTTTCTCTTCGGCTGTGCTAAATTTAAAAAATTCGCAGTACCTTACATTTGCCGAACGAGCAAAGAATTACATTCTAAATCACTTTTTTGATGCTGAAAATGGCGGCACATACTGGATGCTTCATGCTGACGGAACACCGGCCGACACGAAGAAACAGATTTACAGCCAGGCTTTTTTTATCTATGCTTTGACGGAATTGCACCGTGCTTCAGGTGATGAAGAATGCTTGTCAAAAGCGAAGGATTTATTTCATCTGATAGAAAAACACAGTTTTGATAGTGAGAAAAACGGCTATTTTGAAGCGTACAGCCGCGACTGGCAACTGCTTGACGACCTCCGGCTGAGTGAAAAAGACGCCAACGAGAAGAAAACGATGAATACGCATCTCCATATTTTGGAAGCGTACACCAATCTTTATCGGGTTTGGAAAGATGAAAATCTGGAGAAACAGCTTCAAAATCTAATTGAGCTGTTTTTGACAAAAATCATCAACCCCCGGACTCATCACCTCGATTTATTTTTTGATGAAGATTGGAATTGCAAATCAACCATAATCTCTTACGGACATGATATAGAGTGTGCCTGGTTGCTAAATGAAGCAGCGGAAGTGCTTGGAAATGAGAACTTACTGAACAGAGTCTTCAAAGAAACATTGCTTGTAACAGAGGCATCGTCTGAAGGAATTCAGTCAAATGGCGGATTAATTAACGAGAAAAATTATCAGACAGGGCATACAGACAAAAACTTTGACTGGTGGCCTCAAGCTGAGGGAATGGTCGGATTTTTCCATGCATTTCAGCAGACAAAAAACGAATATTACGCACTAAGAACTGCATCTCTTTGGAGTTTTATTCAAGAAAATATTATTGACCATGATGGAGGAGAATGGTTTTGGTCTGTCACCGAAACCGGCATAAAAAACACAAAGGATGATAAAGCAGGATTCTGGAAATGCCCCTACCACAACAGCAGAATGTGCCTGGAAATGATCCGGCGCATAGAAAAAACATTCGATAATAATGAGGATTCAAACTGATTACAAATAAAAAAATCTTATCGAATTAGAGTCATAAATTCTAACTGATAAACAATCCTTTTTTCAACAGAAACAATGAAAATTAAATTAGCCGCACTGATCATTACGGTATTTTTCACAAGTTCGCTCTTCGCAAAAGTATCGCTTCCCGACATTTTGAGCGACAATATGGTACTTCAGCAGAATTCTTCCGTTAAACTTTGGGGTAAAGCTGACCCAGGCAAAACTATCAAGATTACATCATCATGGAATAAAAAAGGAATTTCCACGAAAGCTGATGAGCAAGGGAGATGGCTTACGAATTTCAACACTCCTGAAGCCTCCTTTTCACCTCAAACCATCACTTTTTCGGATGGAGAAAAAACTATATTGACCAATATATTAATAGGCGAAGTTTGGTTTGCATCTGGACAGAGCAACATGGAAATGCCGTTGAATGGATTCTGGAACTGCCCCATACAGGGTGCTAATGAAACAATCGCAAAGTCCGGTCTTCGCAAAGGAATTCGTTTCGTATCAACACCAAAAACTGCTGCTTATGAACCGCAGGAAACCGTTTTCGGCAAATGGATGGAGTCAAATCCAACTAATGCACAGTGGTTTAGTGCAACGGCCTATCATTTTGCACAGACCATGCAAGATGCTCTGAATGTTCCTATTGGGATTGTCGTTTGCAGCTGGGGCGGATCGCGTGTGGAAAGCTGGACGAATCGTGAGATATTGCAAACATATCCCGATGTTGACCTGACACAAAAAGGAATCGAATCTGACCAGGAATGGAGACGGGTGCTGGTGATGTACAACGGCATGCTGAAGCCACTTACAAACTTCACTATCAAGGGATTTATCTGGTATCAGGGCGAGTCGAATGTAGGAAAAGATAAGGAATACGTCCAACGATTTACAAATATGGTTGAACTTTGGCGGAAAGATTGGGGCTTGGGAAATCTGCCGTTTTATTTCGTTGAAATAGCTCCGTGGATTTATGGTGATGGCGAAGCAGGCATTTCAGGTGCATTACTCCGTGAAGCTCAGTACAAGTCACAGTTTGTAATTCCAAACAGCGGGATGATCACCACCAATGATCTGGTGGAAGAATACGAAAAAACAAACATTCACCCAAAAAACAAAACTGAGGTAGGCAAAAGACTGGCATATTTAGCTCTCAACGAAACTTACGGTCTCAAATCCATTGCAGCTCGCGGACCTGAATACAAATCGATGGAGATAAATGAAGGAAAGATTATTTTGTCATTCAATCATGCCATGGAGGGCTTCAACCGTGACTCAGGCATCAAAGGCTTTGAAATTGCCGGCTCAGATAACATTTTTCTTCCCGCTGAAGCAACCATTGATCACAACAATAGAACTGTGATTGTATGGAATGAAAATATCAAAAATCCCGTTTCAGCCCGCTACGGATTCAGAAATTTTCTCCCCGGCAATCTCTGCAATACTCGCGAATTGCCTGTAGTTCCATTCAGAACCGACAATTTGGATTAGAAAA
>CAZIRA010000080.1:0-12190 GCA_964541615.1 uncultured Paludibacter sp. | reverse complement strand
GAACGTGAACGTGGAATGGTTTATTTCCGCCTTGGCTTGACTTATAAAAAATATACTGCCGGATTTGGAGGTAATATTGACTACTATACTCCGGTGCGGGATGAAATCCAAAATTACGGCGGATTTGTTCGCGTGAATATTTAAAATGTATATAATTAGCTGCTGACTAATTCTAAAAAAACAGATTGAAAAATCTGTTTTTTTATTTTCTATATAGTGAAAAACCGTTTACTGCCTGCTTATCAGCTTATTCCATTTGCAGAAAACTGCATCTGCTACGTCAATGATCAGAAATAAAATAAATCCGATGATGGAAATAGCCACAATTCCGGCATACATGGTTAAGTAATCAAGCCGCATCCATGCATCAACAATAAAAAAACCAAGTCCTTTGTCCGTGCCGAATGTTTCGGTGACGAAAAGTACCGATATGGCTATTCCGACAGTAACCCGAAGTGCCGAAAATACATCTGGTAAGATTCCTGGAATGATAACATGAGCCGTGTACTGCATTTTATTGGCTCCAAGCGAGGAGAGAACGTAATAATTCTCTTTGGGAATGCGTCGGACAGCATCGCGGATTGAGATCATCAGCTGAAAAACAATAATAAGTATAATCATCACGATTTTGGTGGTTTCTCCGATGCCGAAAATAATCATGATGATAGGTAGCAGAGCCAGTTTGGGAACGGGGTAGGAGAGATACAAAAGCGGTTCGAGAATCCGGTTTGATTTCTTACTGAGCGCAGTAAGCATACCACCGATAACTCCAAAAAACAGTGCAATAGCCGTACCGGTAATCACACGGCGAAGGCTCGCCCACACGTGCTCGCCCATTCCGTCTGCAATTGTAGAAGGCATGATTTTGTAAACGTCAATAGGGTTTGGAAGTGCTTTGTTCTGAAAAATCAGAGCACCCACCAGCCACAGCACATTAAACGTAAAAACTCCGATAAATAATAATTGGAGTGGTTTGGGTATGCGATATTTTTTGTTTGTCAGTTTCACGTAATTCGCTTCGCTGTTATTTAAATTGTGTCAACTGAAAGCATGATAAAAAGCTTTGTTATTTTTTTCGTTAGGTTATTTATCTAACCCCTCCGCTCGTTTCTCGCTCGTCCCCTTTATCAAAAGGAGACATAGAAGTCCGCGAACCAATCTTCCCTTATGTCCCGATAGCTATCGGGAGGGAAGAACCCGAGGGGGGTAGGGTTAGAGTAATTCAACAATATTATTTTCAATTCAAGATTTGAAAAATATTATACAGAACTTCTCATACTCAAACTTCAAATATTCCCTGCTTCCCTCTCTTTTTCCATCAAATCCTGAATATGTTTCGCCAGTCGGTAGTAGCTTTCATCACTGCGGTCGGCTCCTTTTTCAAATAGCGGATTTTCAATGATATTCAATACTCTTCCGGGTAATTTGCTCATTATCAAGATATGCTTTCCTAATTTAACGGCTTCCAATAGATTGTGAGTCGTGAAAATTGTAGTGATTTTTCTTTTTTTCCAAAGATCCAGAAACAATTCTCTTGATGTCTCTGCTGTAAAAGTATCCAATGCGGAAAACGGCTCGTCCATCAGCAGAATTTCTGGTCTCGAAACAAAAAGCCGTGCAAGCGCGACGCGCTGTTGTTGTCCGCCGCTCAGTTCAGATGGAAAACGATCTAAAAAATCAGCAATTCCAAGTTCGTTGATGATTTCAAAAGCTTCCTTTTCGGAAATTTCGATGTGGCGGTTTATCTTGTTGGCTAAGAAGATATTTTCTCGCACTTTCTTCCAGGGCAGCAAACCAAGATTTTGAGGAATATAGCCCCGCACTAAGTTTTTGATAGGCTTATTTCTAAATAGAATTTCCCCGCTGTAATGCTTGTTGATGCCGCCTATAATATTCAGAAGCGTAGATTTTCCGCTTCCCGACGGACCCACCACCGTAAGAATTTCTCCTTCATGCAGTTCGAAGGAAATATCTTGCAGAATCAGGTTTTTGTTCAGGTAAACCGTTACATTATTGAGCGACAGCGTATTGGACATCAAAATGAAATTGTTTTTATAAAATTAATTGCCACGGCTTTTTAGAGGCAGTGTATAAATTATAAAAATAAAAATACCAAATTGTAAGTGAAAACCCTTATTTCTTGTTTCTTTACCTTAGTAGAAGTGAATTTATTAATGTACCCAAACCCTTATTGTCATATTTTTTTAATTAACTCGGTAATAACGTAATAAAGTTGATATATATGCATTTGTCGTTTTTACTAAGATTCCTATTTATAAATAAGGTTTTAAATACTTTTTTCAATTTGTAAGATATTAATTCTTTAGTTTCTTATTCTTACACAACCTTTTTAAGCCATGGGTTAATGAATAACTTATTTCACAAAATCTGCATTCACGATAGTATGAATGTCAAACTCAGCACGGATAAGTCCTCTCTCTTTCAGCCAGGTACTTACTGCATCCAGATCTTTTGCTTCCGGCAGTTTGGCAAGCTGGTATTCCGGCAGTTTCACACTGGCAACCATCGGTTCAGGAAAACCAATTTCACTCACCAGCACATCCTTGAAATCTGCTGCAGGTTTTTTTTGAAGGTCAGCAATGGCTTGGTTGTAAGCTTTGTAAAATGCTTCAATCGCATCACTTTTTGTGTCAATGGCATTTTTGGTGAAAACAATTCCGGTCACCTGATAGCCCTGCTCTTTCAGGCTGGTCACCATCGGGAAACCATCCGCTTTTGCAATGGATGCAAACGGATCGGGTAGTACGGTCATGTCGATTTTTCCGTTGCGGAGCATCTCCAGGCGAAGAGGGATTTTATTAATTTCAGATTTTACTACGTCACTCTGTGGAATTCCTGCATTTTGGAGAACTATGTCGGTACAGAAGTCCACCACCGTATTACGTGCCACAGCAAAGTTTTTCCCTTTCAGCTCGTTATTAGCAACGTTTTTGCCGGCAATAAGCTCAAAAGTACCGTCGCACTGCGATGTAAAAAACAGCTCCACGCCGCCTGCTTTCTGAATAGCAGCTCCGGTATAATCCAAAATGCTTCCGTCGAGATTCCCGCTCTGAATAGCAGCATCACGGTCGTTGGCTGAGAAAAATTTCTGCAGATTTACGGTCAGCCCTTCTTTCTCAAAATATCCGTTTGACTGGGCAACAGCCAGCGGGAGATAATCCATGGACGACATAACGCCCATATTCAGGGTCATGTTTTTGTTTTCTTTATTTGTTATAGTACAGCTGATGGAAGCAACAATAACAAAAGCTAAATAAAAAACTTTGTGTTTCATTTTTTTTCAATTAGTTTCCAAAATTACAATATTATTACAGAATTTACACAAGATGATACAAAAAAGACTTTTCCACAAATTTTCTTATGTTAATCTCGGCTATGTAACAATTTAGACTGAAAAAAGTTAAAAAACCATTGAGTTTTAGATATCCTGTTTTTTTTTATCAAAAGTAAAAATTCAATGAAAATCAAGATTTATATTCCAAAGAGTGATTTTTTATTTAGAAATCACTTTTTTAGGTGTTTTCTGCGAAAAGTACTGTTTGAATTGATCAATTCAAAATACAATTTCGGCAAAATGGTCACAACGACAATCGATTTTGTTGTTATGACCACTGAGAAAGCGTAAGATGTAGTAATTTTGCATCATCAGTTGATAGCACAACTGTAAAAAAGACAAATGCCGGAAGATGTTTTATTAAGATATTCTGTATTGAATCAATACCGAAGATTATTGTAAGACTGTAAAGACAAAAATGCAGAATGAGATGGTGCAGGAAGATATGTTGGAAAAATTTATTAAAACCTATAAGCGCTACTACGATAGAAAAAAATATAAGCTAGTATTACTAAACTAGAACATTCTCTCTCTGTTTGTTTACATTGGATGAATCAGCTGTTTGTGAAAGCAGCTGATTCTTTTTTTTTTTTTGTTTTCAGCAAAGCCGTAAAAAAGTGG
The DNA here is from genome assembly GCA_964541615.1 of uncultured Paludibacter sp. GTDB lineage: Bacteria > Bacteroidota > Bacteroidia > Bacteroidales > Paludibacteraceae > UPXZ01. The sequence continues at coordinate 8,214 of CAZIRA010000080.1, read as the reverse complement.
GATAGAAAAATCTACCCCACGTACTTTTCTCAGAAAAAGGATTAAAATTTTCCATCTACCATCTTCCTGCTATTTCCCTTTTTTTATTATATTCTTTGTGATTTGTTCAATAATCACATCATTATTTTCTTTTGATTTCGAAATTTTTGCTGCGCGGCGTGCGGCACGTTTTTCATTAATTTTTTGTTTCAGAAATTTCACGTACGGTTCAATGTAGCGCTGGCGCTTTGATTCAATCAAATCATCCATGGTCAGCATAATGGCCGATTCGTACGTTCCACCGAAATTTTCGTCTATCATAGTTCCGAACATCCGCAGCGTGTCAGTCAGCCCGATGTAAGCGTTGAACATCGGCGGAATGGTCGTCCCAATGTGGCGGATGGTCTTTTGAAGCGCTTTGTAGTTGGCTTCGGCGCTTTTTTCGGTGAGAATCACGCCTGCAATTTTCTTGCTCTCTTCGCTCAGTGTTATCGGAACTTTCGGTACTACCAGACTGTCGTGGTCAGGACAGTGAAGGAGCATATATTCGTACAGAAGCTCGCGAGCAAGCTGTGGATAGGTGTTGTAGATGTTCACTTTTCCGATGAAATACTTCGATTTTTTCTCGGAATGGATCAGTGCACCCAGTCCGTCCCAAAGATTGTCCAGTGCAAAAAGGCTTTTTACGCCCCGCTTGGCAGTTTGATAATCGGGCTGCACGAATGCGCGCCCAAGTTCGATGGAGTAGGGAAGATAATTTTTAATAAAATCGTCGCTGAAAGTAAATAGACTGCTCATCACGAAGTTAGGCTGTCCGTTTTCCATAAATTCCACATCAAGTCCGGAAAGAAAACGGTATCCACCTACAATTTCTTCTTCTTCCGGATCCCAGACGATCAGCTGCTTGAAAGGTTTTTTTAGAAAATCAAATTCATCTGTATCAATTTCGTGCCCGGTACCGCCTCCCCAGGAGCGGAATGAAAGTTCGCGAAGCCGCCCGATTTCGCGCATAATGTTGGGAGATTTATGTGCATCGGTAATGTAAATTTCGTTGTGAGCTTTGTTTGTGGGGCGGATAAAAATCTTTTCAGTCAGCTCGCTTTTCAGAAGCTGCCTGTCAACAGGAGGTATAATTTCAATCATCCTAAATAAATTTTCTTAGTTGTATTTTTTGGCAAAAATAGCAATTTTTTAATAACTCGGTCATTTTTTTACATGAAATTGACATGAAATTGACCAATATCATTTTTTCGGCTGAAACTAGTGCACAGATGCCCTTAAAGTGTGCAAAAATAATATATATTGATTTAATTCTGTTAAAACTTCCCCCTTGTCACAACCATTTTTGAAATCATGCGTTATATGATTGTTTTTTTTAATAACCCAATCAGAATTATCTATGAGAATATTTTTCACAATCCTCACTGTTTTTATGGTATCCTCCCTGACTTTTGCTGATAATAGTTTATTCGAAAAACGTGAATTTGTCTTCAAAGGCGACACGCTGCGATACCGGGTGCTTTTCCCTGAAAATTATGACAAAAACCGCGACTATCCATTGGTGCTTTTCCTTCACGGATCGGGCGAGCGCGGAAGCGACAATGAAAAACAGCTGACTCACGGAGCAGCGCTTTTTGCCGATGAAGAAAATCGGAAAGACTACCCATCCATTGTTATTTTTCCGCAGTGTCCGCAGGAATCCTTTTGGGTAGAAAGAGAGCGGCTGCAAGACCAGTCCATTCTTTTCCCGGAAAAACCGAAAATCACAAAACCGCTTTTCCTGGTTAAAAAGTTGATGGACAGCTATGTGAAGAAGGAATCGGTGGATAAAAAGAGGATTTATGTAATGGGACTTTCCATGGGCGGCATGGGTACGTTTGATATTATATGCCGCTATCCAAAATATTTTGCGGCCGCAATTCCCGTTTGCGGAGGAGTGAATACAGACCGGCTCAAAAAAGTAAAACATATGCCTATCCGGATATTTCATGGTGGAGCTGATCCAGTAGTTTCAAGGGAATATTCTCGAAATGCACATATCGAATTGAAAGCCGAAGGATCAGAAAGAGTTGAGTATATAGAGTTCCCGGGAGTAGGACATGATAGTTGGACAAAAGCATTTGCTTATCCCGATTTTTTGGGCTGGATGTACTATCAATCCCGCAAAAATTGAGGTTGTTAAAGGCTTTATGTGACAAAATGTCAAAATATTTTTATTTTGCAATGTAAAAAAACGTAAAAAAAGGGTCAAATGTGTAGTGAGCATTGATTTTTTGTTTACATTTGCATAATAAAATTGTAATAACTAAAAATAAGAAAATGGCAAAGCTAAAAGGTGCTGTAATCGTTGATACTGAACGTTGTAAAGGCTGTAATCTATGTGTAGTCGCTTGTCCGCAGGATGTTTTGTTGTTGAATAAAGAGGCGAACGTAAAAGGTTACAATTACTCCTACATGGAATTCCCGGATAATTGTACAGGTTGTACTACCTGCGCTATGGTGTGTCCGGATGCTTGTATCACTGTTTACAGAATAAAAGTAGAAAAATAAAGTCCAGTATTTTCTTTAGAGGATAACAATTGGATTTAAGTATAATAATTAGAAAAAATCAATTAAATCAGCCGTAACGAAATTCGAATTTTTGGATTTTCTCAGGCTTTTGAAATATGGAACAAGAAGTAATTTTAATGAAAGGAAATGAGGCCGTTGCACATGCTGCTGTGCGTGCAGGCTGCGACGGATATTTCGGATATCCTATCACTCCGCAATCAGAAATTATGGAGACGCTGATGGAAATGAAGCCTTGGGAAACTACAGGAATGGTTGTTCTCCAGGCTGAAAGCGAAACTTCGTCTATCAACATGGTATATGGTGCTGCCGGCTGCGGAAAACGGACTATGACTTCATCTTCAAGCCCCGGCGTCAGCCTTATGCTCGAAGGATTTTCTTACATTGCAGGAGCAGAGCTTCCTTGTGTAATTGTTGATGTGATGCGTGGAGGTCCCGGTCTGGGAACTATCCAGCCAAGCCAGGCCGACTACTATCAGATAGTAAAAGGCGGCGGACATGGCGACTACAAGGTAATTACACTGGCACCGGCTACCGTTCAGGAAATGGCCGATTTTACTGTTGAAGCTTTTGATTTAGCTTTCAAATACCGCGTAATGGTAGTTGTGTTGGCCGACGGTGTAATAGGTCAGATGATGGAAAAAGTGGTGCTGCCACCGTTCCGTCCAAGATGGACTGAAGAAGAAATTCGCCAGATGCACCCATGGGCTACACTCGGTAGAACTCCCGAACGCAAACCTAACGTAATAACTTCTCTGGCACTTCAAGCAGAAGAAATGGAAGAGATTAACCTTCGTTTGCAGGGACGTTATCAGGAAATTATGAAAAATGAAGTACGTTACGAAGAAGTAATGTGCGAAGATGCAGAATATCTGATCGTTGGATTTGGAATTAGTGCCCGCATCGGTCAGAAAGCAGCTGAAATGGCTCGTGAAGAGGGTTTGAAAGTAGGTCTGCTGCGTCCGATAACACTATTCCCATTCCCGACTAATGAAATAAAAAGACTGGCTGATCAGGTGAAAGGCATGCTTACAGTAGAATTAAGCGCCGGACAGATGGTGGATGATGTGAGATTGGCAGTAAATGGTAAAGTTCCGGTGGAATTTTACGGACGCATGGGTGGTATAGTACCATCTCCCGACGAAGTGCTGAATGCACTGAAAGAAAAAGTAATTAAATAGTTGCTCCCTGGCCCCTGAAGAGGGAATAGGAAAAATCAACAATATGATTATTTTGAAAATCAATATTTTATAAAATAACGTTCAAAAAGTCCCCTTTAGGGGATTTAGGGGCTTAACTTATTAAAAAAAATGACAACTCAAATTATAGATCCAAAAAATTTGGTTTACAAAAAACCAAGTTTGCTGAATGACAAAAACATGCATTACTGCCCGGGCTGCAGCCACGGTGTGGTTCATAAAATCATCGCAGAATTGATTGAGGAGATGGGAATAGCAGACAGAGCAATCGGTATTGCACCAGTTGGTTGTGCGGTATTCGCTTACAAATATATCGATATCGACTGGCAGGAAGCTGCTCACGGACGTGCGCCTGCTTTGGCTACTGCAATTAACCGTCTCGTGCCAAGTAGCATGGTTTTCACCTATCAGGGTGACGGCGACTTAGCCGCAATCGGAACTGCCGAAACCATACATGCTTGCAACCGCGGAGAAAACATCACCATCGTATTTATCAATAACGGTATCTACGGTATGACCGGCGGTCAGATGGCTCCAACAACGTTGGTGGGGATGAAAACTGCAACATCGCCATTTGGTAGAGATATCGACCTTAACGGACACCCGCTTAATATCACCGAACTACTTGCAAAACTTCCGGGAACTTGCTACGTAACCCGTCAGGCTGTTCACAAAGTGGGTGATGTTCGTAAAACTAAAAAAGCGCTCCAGAAAGCATTCCAAAATACATTGGACAAAAAAGGAACATCTGTTGTGGAAGTTGTATCTACCTGTAACTCAGGTTGGAAAATGACTCCCGAAGCCTCCAACGATTGGATGGTGGAAAATATGTTTCCGGCTTATCCGCTGGGCGATTTGAAAAATCTTTAGTCTAAAAGTCTATGCTCTAAAAGTCTAAAATAATGAAAGAAGAAATATTAATATCGGGTTTTGGAGGACAAGGAGTATTGTCCATGGGAAAAATTTTGGTTTATTCCGGCCTTATGCAAGGTCAGGAAGTGAGCTGGCTACCGTCTTACGGACCAGAACAGCGCGGTGGAACTGCCAATGTTACTGTAATTCTCAGCGATGAAAAAATCAGTTCGCCCATTTTGAATAAATACGATACTGTTATTGTACTCAATCAACCTTCGCTGGATAAATTCGAAAGTCGCGTAAAACCGGGTGGTACACTGATTTTTGACAGCAACGGCTTCAAAAAATTCCCAACACGCACGGATATCAACATTTACAAAGTAGATGCAACCGAATATGCGTATAAAAATGACATGGTGAAGACACTGAACATGATGATTCTGGGTGGTTTTCTGAAAATTCGACCCATCGTTCAGGTTGAGAATGTGATCAAAGGACTTAAAAAATCATTACCCGAGCGTCACCACCACCTCATCCCGATGAATGAAAAATCAATTCTGAAAGGAATGGATATTGTTGAAAAATTTACACCTTAGTATGTTTTCTTCAAAAAAATAACACAAAAGCAACGGTAGAAATATCGTTGTTTTTTTTTTACAGGTTAGAAATTAATTGGTTGAAGAATCCATTTTTCTCAAAAATAATTGTTTGGAAATGAATAATTATCCGGGGAAATACCTAACTTTGAGCAATTCAAATTCAATACATTATGGGCAACGATTCAGACAAATGCTGTAAAAACAACAACTCTTCCCACGCTTCGGGTGGTGCGGTTTACGGTCTCGGATTTATTGGAGCGGCTGTTTATTTTATTTCCCAGGCAGCTACATTCGGTGCCGGATTAATAGGTTTCCTCAAGGCTATGGTTTGGCCGGCATTCCTGGTTTACGAAGCACTCAAAGCGCTTGGAGCATAACGGGTTACACCAGTTTTTCCTCCAAAGCCATTCTGACAAGAACAGCTGTATTTTTTGCTCCTAATTTGATGAGCAAATTTTTCCGGTAGCTGTTGATGGTTTCCACGCCGAGATACATTTTCTCGGCTATCTCGTGGTTTGTGAGTCCTTCTACGATGTATTTCAGAAGTTCTTTTTCACGTGGAGTGAGCCATATCGGGTTGTTGGAACGGTTGCGCATGAGCAGATCAATTTCTTCACACAGAAAAATTTCGTTGTTTGCCACCGTTTCCACGCTCAGGATGATTTCTTCGGGCATGGCATTTTTTACCACATAACCCGAAGCACCGTTTTCAATCATGCGCCGTACTATCGTGTATTCGTTGAAACTGGAAAGGGCCACAATTTTTATCTCAGGATTTTCGGTCTTTATTTCTTTACAAAGGTCAATGCCACTAACATCGGGCAGGTTGATATCGAGTAAAATCACATCGGGCAATTCTTTCCGCAGAGCGTTCCTGCATTCTTTTCCTGAATATGCTACACCTATAACATCCACTGTATCAGAATTATCGAACAGTTTGTTCAATCCTTCCACCAGAACACGGTGATCGTCTACGATCAGGAGTTTGATTTTTTCCATATTATCCTTCATTTAGGTCAATATCAATGATAGTTTCGGTTCCTTTCTCTTTCGATGAAAGTATATTCAGCGTTCCTCCTACCGAATTGATTCGGTTTCTGATGTTTTGAAGTCCGGCGCCTTTGGTGTTTTCTTCGGGTTCAAAGCCTTTTCCATCGTCCTGTACGTTGATGGATATTCTGTTGGGCTGCTGGACGATCTGCACGTTTATGTTTTCTGCTTTTGCATGTTTTACTGCATTGTTAACCAGTTCAAATACAATCCGATACAATGCGATTTCGATTGATTTATCGATGCGTTTTTCTTCGCCGAAGAAATGAAAATGAACATTGTTGAAACTGCCGCAGAAATCCTCCAGAGCTACTTTCAGCCCATAACGCGACAGAGATTCGGGCATCATATTGTGAGCCACGCGCCTGAGTTCCTGCATGGAATTGTCAAGCATTTCCATTACTTTGTTGAAGCGCGATACATCTTCCGCTTCGATGAATACTCCCTGTTTCATATCAAAAAGGTTAAGTTTTACAGCCGAAAGCATTCCTCCCAATCCGTCGTGCAGGTCGCGTGCCAGGCGGCTGCGCTCTGCGGTTTCGCCATCCAGCACTGCCTGAGTGGCAACCAGTTGTTTTTCTTTTTCAAGCTGAATTATTTTTTGTTCGGCCAGTTGTTTTTTTCGGCGGTTGGAACTGTGCATGAAATAAAAAATCAACACCAACAACAGCAGTGTAAAAGCACCTGACAGAGTGATAAATCTATACAGTTTTCTTTCCTTTTCGAGGGCTGCTATTCGCATTTCTTTCTTTTCGGCCTGGTATGTCGCTTCCAGAAAGTTGATATTCTGAGCATTACTTTCGTTGAAAACCGATTCTTTCAGTTCGGAAGCGAGCAGCAGGTGCTTATATGCGGTTTCAAAATCACTGCCCGAAGCTGCTGTTTTTGCCATTACGCTTAATAGTCGTTGTTTTACGTCATCAGAGCCCAGTTTTTCTGCCAATAAATAAGCTTCATTGGCCGTTTGTTTTGCTTTATTTATCTCATTATTCAAAAGATACGATTCAGCAAGATTTGACAATGCACGCATTTTTTCGTATTCATTTCCAATATTCTCAGCGTATTTTATAGCCAGCCGGTAATGTTCGATGGCTTTAGGATAATTTTTTTTGTAAAAGACCTCGTAAGACCCGTAATTCAGATTGACCAAATCCAGTATGTAGTTATCGTTGCGTGTTTTTGCTATTTCTTCGGCTTTATTGAGCAGCGCGGGAACTTCGTCGTATTTTCCCTGATTAATAAGTACCGATGCAAGTGTGGTGCTGATGGCCGACAGCAAATAATCATCCTTGTTTTTGACCGACAGTTGCAAGCATTCCCGGGCATATTTTTCGGCTTTTGCATTGTCTTTTAAGTACGAATATAAAGTCGAAAGATTATTCAGGGTTTTGGGCCGGATAGTTTCATTTCCAATACTGTCGAACACGTGCAGCGCTTTGGTGTAGTAATCTATGGATGTGAGATAATCGCTTTGTCGTTGATAAATGACACCATAACAATGATATATGGCTCCAATTCCTTCGCTGCTTTTTTTCCCTTTGTTTTTTCTGTAAATGCTGTCGGCCAGCTGAAAATTGAGGGTAGCGGCACTTACATTGCCTTTGATGTCGCTGTAAAAACTTCCAATAGCCCGGTAGCTGTCGCCTAATTTTATCAGATCGCCTTGTTTTCGGGCAACGACGATGGTTTTTTCCAGCATCTCAAGCGATTTGTCGGGATTTGCAAACATCATAAGTTTGCCTCGTGCCAGCAGTGAGTCGATATTGTAAATTCCCCGGTTATTCCGATAGCTATTCAGCAACGAATCGGTATTTTGCGCAGCCATTTTTGATGGAAAACAAATAAGAAACGCAACAAAATAGAAGATTGCTAAATTTCTCATGCACGATAATATTTTTAATGTCAAACCCATACGTTTATTTTTTTCTAACAAATGTACGATTTTTTCTTATGCAAATATAATG
>CAZIRA010000079.1:0-12478 GCA_964541615.1 uncultured Paludibacter sp. | reverse complement strand
CATCACAGCCATGCTTTGCTTTGCCTTTAACGGGCAAGTCCATTCATCGTCAAAATCGACCTCAAAATCAGCTTATTTGTTCAGATAAACCTGTTGCGCGTTATTTTTTCGCAGCAATAATCAATGTTTTTTATTGTTTCAAATTAAAAAAACAATAAAACGGACACTCTGCATAGAGCAATATTCACAAATTCATTATAATGTCAAAAAAGGAACTCGAAAAAAGAAAAAAAGAACGGAAACAAGAGAAACAAAAACGGAAAGAAAATCGCAAAGGAAGCAGCACAGGCTCATCATTAGACGATATGATAGCCTATGTGGATGAATTTGGCAATATCACCGATACACCGCCAGAAGCTGTACGTGCTGAAAAAATTGAATTAGAAGACATTATGATTTCTACTCCCAAAAAGGAAGATATCGAAAACGAACCTTTGACCGGACGTGTGGAATTCTACAATTCCGAAAAAGGATTTGGATTTATCAAAGACAGCAGATCGATAGAAAAATATTTTTTCCACATCAATAATGCATACCCTGCAATAACTGAAGGCCACAAAGTTACCTACGAATTGGAACGTGGCGACAGAGGGATGAATGCGGTGAAGGTAACACAATTAAAATAAAAAAAAAGATAACCAAACGTTATCTAAAACAATAATTAAATAAAAACAGAATGAACATTTATGTATCAAATTTAAGCTGGAACACTACAAGTGAAGGCTTACAAGAATTATTCGCAGGTTACGGTGAAATTACCTCTGCTAACGTAATTAAAGACAGAGAAACCGGACGCTCAAGAGGTTTTGGCTTTGTAGAAATGACAAACGACGCCGAAGGACAAAAAGCCATCGACGAACTTAATGAAACTAACTTTGAAGGCAAAACTATCAGCGTAAGCGTAGCTCGTCCGAAAACGGATAGAAGCAGCGGTGGTGGATACGGCAACCGTGGCGGAAACAGCGGTGGTTACGGAAGAAGATCATATTAATTTAGATTTATCGATATTAATCCCAGAAACAACTTCCCGATTGAAGAAACTCAGTCGGGAAGTTTTGTTTTTTAAAACAATTTCACGATTTTAAAAAGTAAATATTCTTTACCTTATCTGATTAAACTTCAACGAAAAATATCGCACTTAAACTATCTTATTTTTAATTTTTATGCCGATGCAAGCTAAAAACATTAGCTCTTAAATGCCTGGCAGAATCCGATCTGCCATTCAGAGAGAGAAGGAGATATTTCTGTTTACTCTAATAAAAACTTACTTCAGCTATCGGATCAGATTTTTGACATTACACACATAAGGCTGAGCAAAAGAATACTGATAAGATTGCTTCAGGACAGTAATTCAAACATACCCACCTTGCAAACGCTTGATGTAGTTTCCAGGTTTTTGGGATATTATTCGTAATTTTGTGGCTGACGTACTAAATTCCAATCCTGAAAAGCTATGACAACCTTTAAGGATATCTATTCATACTACAATGCAACCAATAAAAATCCTCTATATCCACGGCTATGGTTCAGGTGAAAACAGCATCACCGGCAGTGAAATTCAGCGAAAACTTGGCGATAAAGCCAAGGTATTTATGCCTGGATTTTCCAACGAGGTGGAAAAATTTGATAATATGTTGGCCAATATCCAAAAAGCACAGGATTTTGTAAGCGAAAATAAAATTGATTTGGTAATTGCTTCGAGTATGGGCGGATTTACGGCTTTGCAGGTGAAAGGTGTGAGGAAAATTTTAATAAATCCGTGCATGGTTCCTTCGGACATTTTTCGGATGGAGATTTTGCCGGACATCAGTAATGCAGAAATTGAGAAATACCTGGAAATGGAAAACCAGACAATTTCATTGGAAGAGATAAATATGACCTATTCGCTTTTTGCAACACACGATGAACTTTTCTCATACAAACAGAGATTTGATCAACTTTATGATGCTTCCAAAAGCTTCTCTATGCCTGGGAAACACGTGATTTCACCAAAAAATATCAGGGAAAATTTACTTCCATTGATTAATCAGCTTTTTCCTTTGTAGAAATAATTCCAATAATAAAATGAAAAATAATTTTGGATTTTAATAATTTTTCACACTAATTTCGAACAACGTATATTACAAAAGTGTTATATTTGTGCATTGACTGAGGTAGTGTCTAAAGTCTTATTTATTTAATTTTATTATTAATGCATATTATTAATCAAGTTATTTAATTTTAGAAGTACATATTTATTTAGTATTACTTTTTAAAAGTATCCAAGTCATGTGACAGACAACCTCAGCATCCAATACAAAAAGGCTTTAATCTGTTGATTTAAGCCTTTTTTTTTGCCGTTTAACTTTGTCAAAGTTTAAAATTTTCCCCTTTAGTGGTTAGCGGTTCAATATTTCTTCAACGAAAACACAAACGTCAATCCGCCTCCCGGAGTATTTTTGGCAGTAATAGTGCCTTTGTGATAGATTACAGCGTTTTTAACTATGGCAAGCCCAAGCCCGGTGCCGCCCATTTTGCGGCTGCGACCTTTGTCCACACGGTAAAATCGCTCAAACAGCCTGTTCAGATGCTCCTCGTTCACTCCCACTCCGTTATCAGCAAAAGTGAAATAGTAGAATCTTTCGTCTTCGCGGTAGCAGTTGATGTCAATGCGTACTTTTTCACCTGCATATGCAAGCGCATTGTCAATTAAATTTCTGAAAACAGAGTAAATCAGTGAGTGATTTCCTTTGATTTCCAATCCGTTGTGGAGGTTGTGATTTACCCGGAAACCTTTTCCTTCTATTTCAAGCGCAACGTCCTTGAGTACTTCCTGCAAAATATAATTCAGGTTACATGGTTCTTTGTCTATCACATTTTCTTTTTCATCTAACCGGTTGAGAGTGGAAATATCCTGCAGCAAAACGCTTAAGCGCTGTGCCTGCTGAAACGACCGTTCAATAAAGAAAGCCTGCCGCTCTTTCGGCAGATCGGGATTGTCCAGAATGCTCTCCATGTAACCCATAATGGTACTTACAGGTGTTTTCAACTCATGCGACACATTCTGAGTAATTTCGCGTTTCAATTCATTTTCACGCTCTTGAGCTGTTACGTCATTTATCGAAATTTCAAAAGTATTATCCTGAAAAACAATGCATTGGACATAAAAATAACGGCTATCCTTTTCGATAGTCATCCGCTTGCGGTTCATCTGTTTGTTCAGCTTATTTTCATCAATAAAAGCATTGATTTCTGCAAATTCGGGGACATTAAAAATCTCTTCGGAAGTAGTTTCATTCTTATCCGATAAAAAACCCGCATATTGTACAAAAATTGAATTTGTCAGTACTTCCTTTTTATCTTCAGAAAAAATCCCCAGTCCTTCCTGCGAAATATACAAGTGGTTAATGAGTTTTTCCCGCTCATTGTTCACCTCGTCTTTCGTCCTGGCAAGCTGCTTATAGAGCATCACCATATTGCTGCTGATCTCACCCAGTTCGTCTTTTGGAAATTCCACATTCACCTCAAGTTCCTCACCGTTTTTTGCCCTTTCGGTAAAAACCCGCATACGGTCAATCGATTTCGTAAAGTTTTTTGATATTAGATACAGAGCAATTACAGCCAGAAAAAGGATGACAACCATGAAGTAAATAAAGAACATATTTACTCTCAGAACCGTCTTCAGTTCTACGTTGTACGGCAATGCACTACGCACGTAGAAATCAGGAAATTTCGTTGCGAAATAGTAATAATCCTGACCTGTAGTAGCTGAATGCCGGATGGCTTTTCCACTCAATTCGTTTCTGGCATCAATAAATTCGGGTCTGCTTTTGTGATTTTCCAATTTCACATCTTCAGGTACAGATGAATCGAAAAGCACATTCCCCAGCGTATCAGTAACAGTTACTCTCAAGCCTGAATCAGGCAGGAGCATTACGAAATTTTCAAGCGTGTCTAACAGAATTCCGTTACTTTCAATAAAGTTTGAGATGAGAGAGTTGTATTTCTCCAGTTGGTTGTCGAGCTGATGGGAATGAAAATTCCGTTCGCGCTTGTATTGCACGAAAGTGATGCTCCCCATCAGCACAAGGATCAACAGAAAGAAATAAAGGAAGAGTTTATGAAATATGCGCATATATTTTTCGCAGTGAGTGATGAGCGGTGAGCGGTGAGAAATTTTAACCTATTACTCAAAACTCGGAACTCAAGACTCTAACAAATTATCCTTCGAAACAATATCCGTAACCGAGCCGGGTAATGATTTGTTTTCCATAATCACCGATTTTTTTCCGCAAACGGGTAATGTTCACGTCAATGGTGCGGTCGAGTACCACTACTTCATCCGACCAAACTCGGGAAAGTATCTCTTCGCGCGTAAAAACCCGGTTTTTATTCTCTAGAAATAGTTTCAATATCTCAAATTCTTTCTTGGTAAATGAAACTTCATCGCCACCCAGCGTCACTTTCTTATTGTTTAAGCTCATCACCAGATTTTCGTGGCGTAGCTCTTTCACTTCATTAAGTTCTTGGTTGGATTCCACTCTGCGTAGCACAGCTTTGACGCGCGCAAGTACTTCACGAATTGAGAATGGCTTAGAAATATAGTCGTCAGCTCCGATATTGAAGCCGGTCAGCCGATCGTTTTCGGTATCTTTTGCCGTAAGGAAAATGATCGGGATATTGGCAGTTTTTGGATCTTCGTTTAAGATTCGAGCCATTTTGAAACCCGAAATAACACCCATCATCACGTCTAACAGCAACAGGTTGTACTGGGTAATGTCCTTTTTCAATGCCTCTTCGGCAGAATAAGCCACATCAACCAGGTAACCTTCCGTCTCGAGGTTAAACTGCAAAATCTCGCATAAGTCTTCTTCGTCGTCAACGACTAAAATTTTGTATGGATTCATGTTGTAAAAAATGAAATTTGAAGTTAGCATTATTAAAACTGTGTAAAAATCTGCACTGCTTTTCAGAAGTTTTACAGCTTTCGATTCATTGATTAATAAGGAAATACATTCATAAATCTAAAAGCTGAAGCAAATTCTTTCACACAAATTTCACTGCAAAGTAACCATTTTTATATTTCGATGACGTGTAATAAGTATTACAAATATATGACAAAATAAATTATTCCCGTCAATTAATCTAAAAATAAACATCGTAAAAAACGTAATTCTATATTATTATTTTTGAGATTGAATCAGCATTTATGCCCCCATCCCCTTGTCGGGACTTCCCCCAAGGGGGAAGAACCATGCGCGATAATTATACGAAATTCATTATTTGCACAGTCCTAAAATCCCCCTTGGGGGATTTAGGGGGCATTAAAGTTTGTAAAAAAAACGCAGATAATATGCATTTTATCTTATAATTAAAAAATTATAATATCGAACTCTCGTTAATTTAAAAACAAAAGCACTCCAACCAATGGCTGGAGTGCTTAGAAAACACCTTTATCGAAAAATTCTAGATATGCTTCAATTTAATTTTTAGTTTTGAAACATCTTTTGTATCTATTTCTATAGTCTGTTCAGCATATGAAATCATGCTGACTGTAAGCTTGATTTTTCCGGGTTTTACATTTTTCAGGATAAAGTTTCCATCCAGGTCAGAATAGATAGTTTCGCCGTCAACAGTCACAACTGCGCCTGCCAAAGTTTCGTTTGTCGAATTGTCCATTACTAATCCGTCGATCATCATCACGTTTTCTACAACTGCCGTTTCGGGTTTAGCTTCAGCTTCTACTTTTGCTTTACTGGCTGCATTTACATTAAAACTTGCCAGTGCGATGATAGTGAGTAATACGATTTTTTCCATTTGATTGCTTTAATTTTTATGCAGCAAAGTAACGGCAAAAACATTACAACTTTGTTACATCAATCATACAATCAAATTAAATTAGCGTTACAAAATCACATAAACATCCCGTTGATATACATCCAGGCTACGTAACGAATGAATTTTCCAAGCAACATGGCGAAGGCAACAACCTGCCACCTGCCTCGCAGGAACCCAGCTGCAACGGCTATCACATCGCCAATGAACGGGACAAATGAGAAAAATACGAACCAGTCGCCGTAGCGGTGAAATTTGGCCAGAAACTTATCAATTTTCTCTTTTTTTATCCGCATATATTTTTCTATCCACTCCACTTTCCCCAATCGACCGATGTAATAACTAGTCATTCCGCCGGTCCAGTTGCCGGCCGTTGCCACGAAAACGCACGTCCAAGGATCCAATTTTCCGCCAAGCACCATGGCTGAAAAAATGACTTCGGAGCTGAACGGAACGACTGTGGCAGCCAAAAAAGAGGCCAGAAACAACCCGTAATATCCCCAATCTACAAATTCAATCATAAATCAAATGATTAGAAGGTAAAACGCAAAAGCAAAATTCACCACACACAGCACAATGAAAACGATGGAATTGAAAAGGTTTTTGATGAGTGTAAAAATATAGGATGAAAGTATGGCAAAAAGCAATGCTGCAAATGGCATGTAGGAAGCAAATCCTGAATATCGGAACATAACGAGCAGAATCATGGTAAAAATCAAAATCTTAAAGAAATTTAGAATGTTCCGTGTCTGGATGCTGTCCTGGCGGTCGTTTGCAGTAATTTGCACCAATGAAGTGATCAGAACGAAAAGCATGACTCCAACATACACAAAAGTTGGAATGCTTCTGTAATCCAAAATAGAATAGCTCATGACAAATTCCTGCACTTCAGGAAGTATATCAGTGTGTCCAAAAATCAATATTATGGAAGCAAAAAAGAGAATCCATGGAGTGGCAAAGCCAAAAACCGATGCGAAGAAAACTTTTCCTGAAAAACTGTTCAAAAACGCAAAACCTACCCAAAATACTACTGTCAATACTACAAATTCAGAAACCAAAAACGAACTCAAAGCCAGGAAGAAAAAGCTGAGAAAAGCCTGCTCGGTGCTTTTTTTATCCTTGTACATTCCCATGCTGAAATAAAGTGCTATCAGCGCGAACATGGCTCCAAGCGCCGCCACGTAATTTCCGTATGCAGGAAGCCAGCAAGCTGAAAGCAAAAGATAAATGAAAGTGGGAACAAACGTGCGGGTTCGGATGATTGCAAACCGGTTGTTCATCTGAGCAATAATCATCGAGTTGAGCACCACGATTGCAAAAGTTGCCAAATTAGCAACAAGCGACTTGGACGGCAGATATGATTCGGCAAAAATACCGATGTAGCCATGCATGGTTAACGGAAAATCATACAGCCAGTAAAAACCCATCCAAACGCCGAGGAAAACCATGTAAAAAAGGGCAGTCATCGGCAGTGATGGAGAAATTATTGGTTGAAGATTGATTTTCATGTGATAATTTTTTATTTTTTCATTAAGGACACATGGAACACGCCATTAATCATTCACTTATGCATCAAAGGTGTTTTATATGGCTGTTTCATGTTTTTTTATTTTGAAAAAGCAAAATTAATCAAAAATTGGATAGGAAGGTGCTATTTTGGAAAATTGGTTCGATAAATCGACTTGAAACAATAAAAAAAGGGACACAGCAAACTGCGTCCCCTCAGGATATAAAACGAAATGAATTATTTCAATCCACGTTTTTTCAACAATGCATCCGGATTCGGATCTGCTCCGCGGAATGTGCGGTAAAGCTTCATCGGCTCTTCGCTGTCACCTTTTTCAAGGATATTTTTGCGGAATGCAGTAGCAACATCTTTGTTGTAAATATCGCCGGTTTCTTTGAATGCCTGGAAAGCATCTGCGTCAAGAACTGCCGCCCATGTGTAGCTGTAGTATCCTGCAGAGTATCCACCTTCAAAAATATGTTTGAAAATCGGGCTCCTGTAGCGAACGATGATTTCTGGAATCATGCCGATTTTATCCAAACTTGCTTTTTCAAATGCAGTAACATCGATGTCAGAAGTATCTTTTTTCACGTGGTAATCCATGTCAAGGATTGAAGCGGAAAGCAATTCTGTATTTACAAAACCTTGGTTGAATGTGCCTGCTTTTTGGATTTTATCCATCAATTCTTGCGGCATTACTTCGCCTGTTTCGTAGTGCAAAGCATACGTTTTCATCACTTCAGGCTCCCAGCACCAGTTTTCCATAACTTGTGAAGGAAGCTCTACGAAGTCGCGAGAAACGTTGGTTCCGGAAAGTGAAGGATAAGTTGAGTTCGCCAGCAATCCGTGAAGCGCGTGGCCGAATTCGTGGAACAACGTTTCTACCTCATCCATAGTCATCAGCGATGGTTTGCTGGATGTGGGACGGGTAAAATTGCCCACATTCACGATAATCGGACGATGATTTACGCCGTCTTTGATGAATTGCTCTTTGTAATTGCTCATCCAGGCACCAACGGTTTTTCCAGGACGTGGGAAGTAGTCAGTGTAAAGAATTCCAATCAATTTTCCGTCGTCGTCTGTTACTTTGAAAGCTTCTACCTCTTTGTGGTAAACCGGCATTCCTTCTAATTTTTCATAATGAAGTCCGAACAATTTTGTAGTCAAATCAAAAACACCTTTACGAACGTTTTCGAGTTTGAAATAGGGTCTCAATTGTTCTTCGTCCAAATCATATTTAGCTTTGCGAAGTTTTTCTGTGTAGAACCACCAATCCCAGGGCTCCAGTTTTTCACCTTTTCCTTCAGCATCCATCAGTGCCTGCAATTCAGTAGCTTCAGCTTTTGCTTTGGCAACGGCCGGAGTCCAGACCTGATTCAAGAAACTGTAAACAGCTTCCGGAGTTTTCGCCATGGTGTTGTCCAGAATAAATGCAGCCGGGCTTTCAAAACCAAGAAGATTGGCTTTTTTCACGCGCAGCTTCATGATTTTATTAATCACGGCTTTGTTGTCATACTCGTTGTTGTTATCACAACGGTTGGCGTATGCCAACAGCAGTTCTTTGCGCAATTCGCGGTTTTCACCGTACTGCAACACAGGGATAAAACTGGTTTTGGAAGTGTTAAACAGGTATTGTCCTTCTTTTCCTTTTTCTTTTGCAGCTTCGGCAGCAGCCTGAATCACACCTTCAGGAAGTCCTTTCAGGTCGTCTTTGTTAGTAACGAATTTCTGATAAGCGTTTGTCTCTGCCAAAATATTTTGTCCGAAAGTCAATTCCAACGAACTCAATTCTTTATTAATTTCGCGAAGCTGTGCTTTCTGATCATCGTTTAGCGCAGAACCGCTGCGGATAAAGCGTTTGTAGATTTTTTCGAGCACGCGTTCCTGTTCCGGAGTAAGACCAAGCGTTGCCTTTGCATCGTAGATGGTTTTTACACGTTGAAACAATTTATCGTTCAGATAAATATTGTCGTTGTGCTCAGTCAGTTTTGGAGTAATTTCCTGTGCAATTTTATTAATTTCGTCGTTCGTTTCAGCCGACTGGAGGTTAAAGAAAACCGAAGAAACTTTGCTCAACAATTCTCCTCCAAATTCCATTTTTTCAATGGTATTGGCAAATGTAGGAGCTTCCTCGCTGTTGGCAATACTGTCAATTTCAGCCTGATGCTGTTTGATTCCTTCTTCAAAAGCAGGCAGATAGTGCTCGTTTTTGATCTGTTCAAAAGGCGGTGCTTCGTACTCGTTTGTGTAAGTTTGGAAAAATGGGTTGTTGTCATTTCCGGACTTTCCCGTACAAGCCGCAACTACAATTCCAATCATCATGATTAAAAAAAGTTTTTTCATTTGTATTCAATGTTTTATGAGTTGATTTTATAGTGAATATACTTTACAAAAATATGTAAATTATTAGAAACTAACGTAATATTTTGGTAATTATTTTTCAACAAACAGAAGAAAGGCAAGATTTTAGTAACAAAAAGACAGAAATCAGCTTAATAATTGCTGAACGGTTTCTTTGTCTTTTTGCAATTGTTCGATCAATTCCGCAACTCCGTTGAATTTTTTCTCGTTGCGAATCCGGTAAATGCACTCAATTTTGATGGTCTGATCATAGATATCAGCTTCAAAATCAATGATGTGCACCTCCATGCTTAGTTGGTCGTCGGCCGAAAATGTTGGACGGTAGCCGATGTTCATCATTCCCTTGTAAGAATGACCTTTTACGTACACTTGTACGGCATAAACTCCGACTGCAGGAATGATTTTTTCTTTATTCTCAAACCACATGTTGGCGGTCGGGAAACCGATTTTACGACCGTTTTTATAGCCTCCGATAACTTTTCCAACAAAGGTGTAAGGATATGTCAAAAGGGTGTTTGCAAGAGCAATATCACCTGTGGTCAGAGCTTTTCTGATTTGCGAACTGCTGAAATGTTCGTCTCCATCCAGCACAAATCTTTCTGCCTGAATCACATCCATATACAACTCAGCACCGTAAAGCTTGTATTCTTCGAATCCATCTTCGCGATTGTGACCGAATCGGTGGTCGTGCCCAACGAAAAGCGTACTGACTTTTAGTTTTTCTGACAGAATATTCCTGATAAATTCTTTGGCTGAAAAAAGCGACATTTCTTTTGAAAAATCAAGCACCACACACGCATCAATTCCTGTAGAATCCAGCAATTCAAGCTTCTCTTCAAGCGTAGTAAGCAGGCGAGGCTGAAAATCGCTTTTAAGGATTTTTCGCGGATGCTCGTTGAATGTCACTACTACAGAAATGCTTTGCTGCCGGCGTGCCTCTTCAATCACTTCGTTTAGCAGAAAACGGTGACCGCCATGCACGCCGTCAAAAAATCCTACGGTTGCTACGCACTTGTCCCAGGGAACTGCATCGTTATGTTTATAAATGTACATTTTCAGTCTGCTAAAAGCAAAAGAATCTATTTTTTATGTCGATTTTATTTTTTTAAATGTTTCAAAAAATCCCAGTCAGTTACGCTGGAATATGGCTCAATGTATTCTGTATTGAAATTGAGTTCGCTTGCGGTTTTTATATTATGGATTCCGTCATCTAAAAAGAGGCATTCCTCAGCTTTCAGGCCTGCATCTTTGAGCAATGCTTCAAAAATATCGGGGTCCGGCTTGTTCATTTTCATTGTATAGGAAAGATAGCATTTATCGAAATAATCTTCGATTTGGTGCCCGTTCTGGCTGAAAAATGATTTTCTGCAGTGCTCAAATGAAAGTTCGTTTGTATTGCTGAGCATGAAAATCCGATATTTCTTTTTCAAATCTAAAAGCAGTTGGAGTTTTTCTTCCGGAGCATCCACCAGAAGTGACGTCCAAGCATAATTTATTTCTTCATCCGAAACTTTTTCCGAAGCATATTTTCGAACTTCCCGCCTAAAATCATCACTCGATATTTCACCCCGCTCGTACTCCAAAATAAATCCTTTTTGAAGCGTCGTGCTGATCAGCGAATCCATGTTGTTTACACTAATTTTCTTAAAATTATTGACGCAAAGGTCCCAGTCTAAATTTACAATCACACCTCCAAGGTCAAAAATCAAGGTAGTGATACCGTCACTATAATTCATTTTTTTACTTTGATCAAGTTTTCTACTCATTAACGTACCGCAAAGATAACATTTTTTCTTGCAACATCGGTTATATTCTCCGTATTACAATTCTAAGAATGAGGGGTTCAAGCCAAAAAGCACATAGCATCTTATCAGTTGTTTCAGCGTAGTGGTTCAACAATAATCCAACAAAGATGAAAAAAGGTTTCACACATAACGTGTAAAACCTTGATAATTAATTTCAACTTAACACTTGTGCAATCACTTGTTGGATTATCCTATCCGTTACAGTAGGAATCCCCAGCTTGCGTTTGCCACCGTTCGGCTTGGGAATTTCGACTTGTTTTACTCCTTGTGGTTCGTAAGTGCTGTTGTGTAGTTTACTCAATAGATTTTCGCCATTGTTTGCATACCATACGGAAAAATCTCCTACCGGCATTTGGTCGATTCCTGCAACGCCTTTGTTCTGCTTTACCTGTTTGTAGGCTTGCTTGATATTGCTGTGACACAATATCGCTCCCATCAAATCGTGGGTTAAGGCTCGTTCTTGTTCGCCTGCTTCTTTTACTTGTTGCCTGAGCTCCACGTACGGCTTCACTCGGGGCATAAGGCCGAATAACATCCTGACCTCTTTGTGAAAACAGGTCGTGTTGGTAAGTTATTTCTTGCTGCTGCGCCATAAAACAAATTTTGAACTAACTGCTCCTTAAATTAAAAGATTCAGACCTTCTTTTGTGTTATTCCTACACAAAATACTATGTCTTCTGCTGACTTCTTGTAGGGCGTAAACTTACATCACTGTACGCTCTGCACTGTTGGTGCACCTTACAAGGCCTCTCGGGATAAGATGCTAAACTTTCTCTGCGTTTTGCCTGATTTACTCTCTTTGAGTTACGGTTGAATTTTGGGCGATCCCAATCCATAGTTCGGTTACCCTCTCAAAATGAGCCTTATATCAGATTTGGCTTCGCCGATTTTCAATTCTGTTCGTCAAAACCTCAGATTTGCTAATGACTTCTTTCAGATTTGAGGTCACCCCCAACACCATTGTCAGCCGCTAATGTTTCCTATCAACTCG
>CAZIRA010000078.1:9372-12611 GCA_964541615.1 uncultured Paludibacter sp. | reverse complement strand
CAGCTCTTCCAACTCCTCTGCCAAAATCTCCCATTCGTACATTTTCTGCTCTAATTCTCGCTGTTTTTTCTGCAAAAGCATGATAAATTCAGGATCGGATGCTTTTTCAGGATTTTCCAGTTGAGTTTGCATGTCAGCTATTTCATTCTCAAACTTTTCTACTGCATTTTCAGCCTGTTCAACCTCTTTTTCTGCTTTACGGATTTTTTTGTTGAGTTCTTTGCGGGCTTCGTATGAGAGTTTGTTTCCTGAAACTTCTTTTTCTAATGGCACTTCAGCCATTGTCGTCTGCGATTGACTAAGACCGAGTTCGTTTAAATTTTCGATTTTCTTTTTCTTCAAAAACTCATAAATTCCGCCCATGTACTGAAGCACTTTTTTATTGCCGAATTCATAGACTTTTGTTACTAATCCATCCAGAAATTCACGGTCGTGCGAAACAACTATCGCCGTTCCGTCAAAGGCCTTGATAGCTTCTTTCAGCACGTCTTTCGAGCGCATATCCAGGTGATTGGTCGGCTCATCGAGAATAAGCAGATTTACCGGTTCGAGCAACAGCCGTATCATCGCCAGGCGGCTGCGTTCGCCTCCCGAAAGCACTTTCACTTTCTTGTCCGACGCTTCGCCGCCAAACATAAACGCACCGAGAATATCTCGAATTTTAGTACGAATATCGCCCACTGCCACATTGTCGATGGTCTGGAAAACGGTCAAATTTTCATCCAACAGTGAAGCCTGATTTTGAGCAAAATAACCGATTTTTACATTGTGTCCCAATTTCAGCTTACCGGAATAGCTGATTTCATCCAGAATGCATTTGACAAGTGTAGATTTCCCTTCGCCGTTTTTCCCCACAAATGCCACTTTTTCACCCCGATTGACAATTAAGCCGATATTATCCAGTACTAAGTGGTTTCCGTACGCTTTGGAAAGATTTTCAATTTCCACAGGAATAGAACCCGATCGTGGCGAGGGCGGAAATTTCAGACTCAATCTTGAAGTGTCCTCCAAATCTACTTCCAGTCGTTCCAGTTTTCCCAGCTGCTTGATACGTGACTGTACCTGCACGGCTTTTGTGGCTTTGTATCGAAAACGCTCGATAAAATCTTCCGTGTCCTGTATCATTCTCTGCTGATTTTCGTAAGCACGTACCTGCTGTTCGTGGCGTTCTTTGCGAAGTTCAACGTATTTGGAATAGTTGGTATTGTAATCGTAAATCCGACCGAGCGAAATCTCAATGGTGCGGTTGGTTACGGCATCAATGAATGCACGGTCGTGAGAAACCAGCATCAACGCACTGCTCGAAGTGATCAGAAAATTCTCCAGCCATTGAATACTTTCAATATCCAAGTGGTTGGTCGGTTCATCGAGCAACAGCACATCCGGGTCTTGAAGCAGAATTTTAGCCAGTTCAATCCGCATTCTCCAACCGCCGCTAAATTCCGAGCATTGTCGCTCAAAGTCTTTTCGTAAAAAACCAAGTCCGAGCAACGTCTTTTCTATTTCTGCCTGAAAATTTCCTGGGTTGATGATGTGAAAATGCTCGCTGGCACGACTATGCTTTTCGATAATTTGGAGATATTCAGCGCTATCGTAATCGGTTCTTGTAGCCAGTTCGTTTGCGAAACGTTCAATGTCATTTTGGATTTTGGTGATGTGTTCGAAGGCTTTTTCAGCTTCTTCCATTACGGTAGTGCCTTCGTTATGAACCATGTGCTGCGGTAAATAACCGATTGTCAAATCCGAAGGAATTACGATATTTCCGCGAGTTGGATTTTGTGTGCCGGCAATAAGTCTCAGCAGGGTTGTTTTACCGGCACCATTTTTCCCGACAAGGGCAATTTTATCTTTGGCGTTGATAAGGAAGCCGATGTTATCAAAAAGCGGCGTACCGCCAAATTCTACGGTAAGTTGTTCGATGGAAATCATTATTTCTGGCTAAGAATCTATTTTGTATTAAGATTCTTATTTTTATTATTCTTGTCAACAAGCCTCCACATTAAGTTTGTAAGCATTACGCTGATAAATAAAACAATAGCTGTAACTACTCCGTTTGGTAGATTACGTATTACAATTGCGAGGGCAATGAATGCAGCAGAAATTCCCATCAAGATGAATGTAACTTGTCTGTGTTGCAGTCCAAGTGAAAGAAGCAGGTGGTGAATGTGGTTTCGGTCTGCTTTAAAAGGCGAATATCCTTTCTTCATCCTTGTTATCATTACTCGAAGCGTATCAAAAAGCGGAACAATCAAGACAGTGAAAGCTACAGCAGGCGCAGCGGTCATCTGGAAATTTTCAGGGACAATGCCTTTTGCATTCATTTCGCAAAAGGAGAAGATAAAAACATTGAACATATAACCCAGAAGCAAGGATCCTGAGTCACCCATAAATATTTTCTTTTTGTTTGAAAAGACATTGTAGATGAAAAAAACGACTAACGATCCAACCATTGCAAAGCTCGTGAGAGAAAGGTTTTGATGCCCGGCAAGATAGAAATATATTCCAAAGAAAAGTGAATACAAAATTCCCAGCCCTGACGCTAGTCCATCGATACCGTCAATTAAATTCATTGCATTGATAACAACAATAAAGACAAAAATGGAGAGTGAATAGCTCCAGATTACCGGGAGTTCGTAGATTCCGAGGAAACCGTGAAGACTCGTCAGACGAATATCAGTAATTACTATCAAAAAGAAGCCCGCAATCAATTCTCCTGATAGTTTCCAGGAAACCTTGATATTTATCAAATCATCAATGAATCCGACTATCAGAATGATGAATAAACCCATCAAAACAAACTGAATGTCAGTAAAAAGATCGGTGGTAAAAAGGAAAACAGTAAGAAGGAAGGAGATGAAAATATTCACTCCGCCCACATTTGGGACTTCTCCTGTGTGAGATGTCCTTTTATTTGGACTTACTACAAAATTATATTTTTTGGCAATATCAATAACTACGGGCATAAACAAAAGCCCGATTATAAATGATATAATGGAAACAAGAAATGGATAGTTATGTAAAAAATTGATTAAGTTGTTCATGACCTAGCTTCTTAGTTCTTTTTCAATATCAAGCCTTTCGTATATTGAATTATTGCTCAAAAATTCAGGAACAATCTCCTTCATCTGTGATATGCTCAGGAAGTTTTTCCCATACGTACTGAACTCAATAAGTTCGTTTATTTTATCTGAAACCTCCTGATAATCATACTCTCTCACTGTAGCGATCATAATTTTCGG
>CAZIRA010000078.1:0-9272 GCA_964541615.1 uncultured Paludibacter sp. | reverse complement strand
GGAATTGTCATAAAGTAACGGATAATATCGGGGTGAGTGACGGTAACCGGTCCTTTCTTTTCAATTTGCCTTTTGAACAAAGGAACTACAGATCCGTTTGAACCCAGCACGTTACCAAATCTTGTTGTGATAAATTTTGTAGAATTCCGGCCTTCTTTTTTCAGATGATTATTGAGTGATTGGACATAGATTTCTGCGATTCTTTTTGATGCACCCATCACGTTAGTCGGATTCACGGCTTTATCTGTTGAAACCATCACAAAACGAGAAACATTGTATTTTACAGCAAGGTCTGCCATGATTTTTGTCCCTTTAATGTTAGTTTGGATGCTTTCGGTCGGATTTTCTTCCATGAGCGGCACGTGTTTGTAAGCTGCAGCATGAAAAATAATGTCCGGTTGGTAAAGTTCCATCATGTGCTCCATCCTTTTCTTGTTTCTTACGTCGCCAAGGTATGCGCTGTATCGAAGATCAGGATAGTTTGCCTTCATTTTGAGATCCAAATCATGCATTGGAGTTTCAGCCTGGTCTACCAAAACAATCATTTTTGGACTGAATTTTGCTGACTGTTTAACAATTTCACTCCCTATAGAACCTGCTGCACCAGTAATCAACACTACTTTTCCATTTATTTCAGCAGAAATATTCTCCATTGAAATGTTAATTTGAGGTCGTTCGAGAAGATCTTCGATCTCAATCGACTTGATTTGACGCACCGTAGGAGCTTCATTATTAAGTGGGCTCATCGGCGGTATCACAAGTACCGACATTCCATTGTTAATAAAGATATCCAAATCTGTCTTAGGATTAATCGCTTCCATTTTCAGAGGTGATACGATCACGGCTTTTGCTCTTCTGGAAATAATTTTCACCATGTTCTCCTCATTCAGCTCGTAAACCTTCACACCCATCAATACTTTTGAAGACGCCTCTTTGTCAGTATCAACAAATCCGACTAATTTATAAGTAGTATTCTCGTTTGTTCTAAGAATTTTGGCGATAGAAATATCGGCTGATTTTGTTCCGTAAATTACCACTGGAATAACATTCCCTGAATTTGTCGATACAAAATCAAAGGTATTCTTTACTATTAACCGAATAATAAAAAGACAGAAGAATGTTAAGACTCCGTAAGAGATTAGCGTTATGTACTGATAAATTTTAGCTTCGAAGAAATAGGTGGCAATCAGATTGACAACTATAAATAATACGACATTAGAAAAAACAGCAAGTAAAAGCTTGGCTGCATCCACAAATCCAGAATAACGGAGAACTCCTGAAAATGTTTGAAAAATCCAGAAGAAAAAAACCTGCCCAATGACAAAAATAATTGAAGGCAAAAAAAATGGCTGCACAATCAGCAATCCGGAATGAATGTCAATCCTCAACTGTGCGCCGATAAATGCGGCTATCGTGTAAGAAAAGAAAGTTGCTAAGAGATCAACAAATAAAACTACCCCGCGAGGAAGATATTTTAAAGAAATCAAGAAAGAATAAACATCTTTTCTGAAAAAATTCCAATTAATAATCATGTCAATCTGTTAATGTAAAACAAATTTTTTTCACTGGGTTTATCGAAAAATCACACTTTTAAAAAAAGACACTAAAAGTGCTGAGAAAGATTAGTTGTCAATTTGATTTTATCCAATTATTCATTGGCCATATTGTGAAACACGTTCTGAACATCATCATCATCATCTATTTTATCCAATAGTTTATCGATGGATGCACGTTGTTCTTCTGTGATTTCTTTTAGATCGTTCGGGATCCTTTCAAATTCAGCGCTGAAAATCTCATATCCAGCTTCCTCAAGATGTTTTTGAATAGCAGAATAAGAGGCGAATTCACCGTAAAGTACAATTTCAGCTTCACCATTTTCACCTACAGATTCTTCTAATTCGTCAACTCCAAAATCAATCAATTCCAGTTCCAGCTCTTCCAGATCAACATTCTCTTTTTTTGCAATATGAAAAACGCATTTTCTGTCAAAAAGAAATTCCAGAGATCCGGTTGTACCCAAAGATCCGCCATGTCTGTTGAAATAGCTGCGGATATTTCCAACGGTGCGCGTAGGGTTATCAGTAGCAGTCTCGATAACGATTGCAATTCCGTGTGGACCATAGCCTTCATAAACCATCTCTTTGTAATCTGCCTCATCTCTTGAAGTTGCTTTTTTGATAGCACGTTCCACATTATCCTTAGGCATGTTTTCTTTTTTTGCCTGTTGCATCAAAACACGCAGGCGGGGATTTGTGTCGGGTTCAGAACCTCCCTCACGAACGGCAATGGTAATCTGTTTTCCTAATTTGGTGAAAACGCGGGCCATGTTACCCCAGCGCTTCATTTTTGTAGCTTTTCTGTATTCAAATGCTCTTCCCATATTATAAATATTCTATTTTTCAAACTTGGAGTGCAAAATTATGAAATTTGAGCGACAATACAATATTATACATCATGTTTTTCTGCATTCTTTTGGAATTTCTAAATATTTTCGTATCTTTGCACCAGAAATAGAATATGTGAGGGGGACAACAGTCCCCTTCTTTGTTCTTAATATCATCAAAATGATTATCAAAGATTCTGTTACTCAGATTGTTGAGTCTTACTTATCCGATTCGGACTACTATTTGGTCGACGTGAAAATCAGCGCTGACAATAGAATTTCAGTCGAGATTGACCGGTTTGAAGGTGTGTCAATCGAATACTGCTCCAGGCTTTCAAAAGCAATTGAGAATAAGTTAGATAGAGATGTTGAAGATTACGAGTTGGAGGTTTCGTCTGCCGGACTTACCGAACCGTTCAAAGTGCTGAAACAATACGAAAAAAACATGGGCAACGAGGTAGAGGTACTGACCAAAGAAGGAAAAAAACTCATTGGAATTCTTACCGGTTTTACCGATCAAAACATAACCCTTGAAATAGAAACTCAGCTAAGACCCGAGGGTGCAAAAAGAAAAATTACTGTAAAAGAAGAAAAAAACATACCGTTTTCAAATATAAAAACAACTAAATACATTATCAGATTCAAATAGTCATGGCTAAAAAAGAGCACATAAACTTAATTGATACATTTTCAGAATTTAAAGACCTGAAAAGTATTGATAGAAGCACATTGATAAGTGTGGTGGAAGAGTCTTTCCGCAACGTTATTTCTAAAAATTTCGGGACAGATGAAAATTTTGACGTAATCATTAACCCCGACAAAGGAGACTTTGAGATTTACCGCAACCGTATAGTTGTGCCAGACGACGAAATTGAGAACGAAAATATGGAAATAGGTCTGTCTGAAGCTCAAAAAATTGACGAAGATTACGAAATTGGCGAGGAAGTAACTGATACGGTTGATTTTCTCTCGTTTGGTCGCCGTTCCATTCTTACGCTCCGCCAGACGCTGGCTTCCAAAATCTTAGAACTTCAGAAGGACGGTCTATTTGTGAAATACAGTGAAAAAGTGGGCGAAATTATCAGTGCAGAACTTTACCAAATCTGGAAAAAAGAGATGCTTCTGATGGATGAAGACGGAAACGAACTGTATCTGCCTAAATCAGAGCAGATCCCGACAGACTTCTACCGCAAGGGAGAAACCGTGCGTGCTGTGGTAGCCGTTGTTGAAAACAAGAATAACAATCCGAAAATTATTCTTTCGCGTACCTCTCCGGTTTTCCTACAAAGACTTTTTGAACTGGAAGTGCCTGAAATCCACGACGGACTTATCACTATCAAAAAAATAGCACGAATACCAGGGGAACGGGCAAAAGTAGCAGTAGAATCTTATGACGACCGCATTGATCCGGTAGGAGCCTGCGTAGGTGTAAAAGGTGCCCGTATTCACGGAATTGTTCGGGAGCTCAGGAACGAAAATATCGACGTAATTAACTACACAAATAATACGAGTCTTTTTATTGCACGCTCATTAAGTCCTGCAAAAATCACCTCTATACGTTTAAATGAAACAGATAAAAAAGCTGAAATCTACCTGAAACCTGAAGAAGTTTCTCAGGCAATTGGTAAAGGAGGTTTGAATATCAAATTGGCAAGTATGCTTACCGGATACACACTGGATGTATTCCGGGATATCGAAGAATCTGAACATGAAGAAGATATCTATTTGGATGAATTTGCCGATGAAATCGATCAATGGGTAATTGATGCTTTGAAAGCAATCGGCTGTGACACAGCTAAGAGTGTACTGGCGGTTCCACGCGAAGATTTAATACGCAGAACCGACTTTGAAGAGGAAACAATAGATGAGGTACTCTCTATTTTGACTTCAGAATTTGAAGATTAAATAAGACCCCTAACCCTGCCTGCTGCAGGCAGGCCCTGAAGGGGAATTTTTAGTGAGGTTATACTATCTTTTTTGAAAAAAATACATTAGTTAATTTGCAACTCTAATTTTGGATTTGCTTGACAGCCCGGCAATTTCCCCTTCAGGGGTTAGGGGCAAAATATTATTTATTAAAAATATGTCTATACGATTAAGTAAAGCTTGTAAAGATTTGAACATTGGGATGTCCACAGCTGTGGAATTCCTTGCCAAAAAAGGGCACAAAATTTCTCAGGATCCAAATTTTAAACTTTCTGACGAAGAATATCTTTTGCTTGCGAAAGAATTCAACAAAGATATGGCTATTAAATTGGAGTCTGAGCGACTGAGCCAGGAAAGGCAGTCTAAGGAAAAAGCTGAAACTATTGCCATAGAAGGTTACCAAAAGAAAACTCCGGAGAAAAAGGATGAGGTGATCAGAGCAACAGTTTCCAGTGACCTGCGCCCTCATATCAAGGAGGTTGGACATATTGATTTAGAAAAATCCAAAGCTGCTCCTAAACCTGCAGTAAAAGAAATACCAGTTAAAGAGGAAGTAAAGGTTGTTGCTGAAGAGCCTGTTGTAGAAAAACCTGTTTTAGAAAAGAAAGAAGAAGTAAAAACTTCTGAAGTTAAGAAACCGGTTGAGGTTGAAGAGTCTAATAAAGTGGAAGAGGTTAAAGTTGAGCCTAAACCGGTAGTTGAAGAGAAAAAAATTGTTCAAAAACCAGTTGAGGCACCTCTTAAGATTAAAATAGAAGAAAAGCCTGCTGAAGTCGTAGTTGAAAAACCAGAAGAACCAGCAAATGAAGAATCGCAAGATTTGTTCAGATTCAGCAATCACGAAATTACTGCAAAACCAGTTGTGGTAGGCTCAATTGACCTCGACAGCTTGAATCAGAGCACCCGTCCTAAATCAAAAACGAAAGAACAAAAGCGGAAAGAAAGAGAAGAACGCAGTAAACAATTTGCCGATAATAAAGCAAAGAAAACGGATACCATCGCTCCAAAAGCAGTTGACGAAAAACAAGCGAAAAGAAAGCGCATCAACAAGCAGCGTGTAGACATAACCAAGCCGGAAGTTTTCGATGCATCTAAAAAAGGTGTTAAGAAAGAGCATTTTAAAAAGCCGATTAAAACTGTAGTCAACGAAGAAGACGTACAGAAACAAATCAAAGAAACACTGGCTCGACTTTCCAAAGCCAACAATAAACGTGGAAAAGGGGCGCGTTACCGTCAGGAAAAACGCGAACTGGCCCAAAGTCGCATGCAGGAGCAGGCAGCATTGGAGCGTAGCGAAGAAAGAATCTTGAAACTAACCGAGTTTGTGACTGTGAGCGAACTCGCTACAATGATGGACATTTCTGTTACACAGGTAATTGCAACTTGTATGGCAATTGGTATGATGGTGTCCATCAACCAACGTTTGGATGCTGAGACAATCAATATAGTGGCTGACGAATTTGGCTTCAAAACCGAGTATGTAAGTGCAGAAGTTATTGAAGCGTTACACGAATCGGAAGCTGAAGATGATCCGGCGGATTTGTTGCCTCGTTCGCCGATCGTAACAGTTATGGGACACGTTGACCACGGTAAAACGTCTCTTCTCGACTACATCCGTAGCGCAAACGTAATTGCCGGTGAAGCCGGAGGTATTACCCAGCACATCGGAGCATACAATGTGAAGCTTGACAACGGCCAGCGCATTACTTTCCTGGATACACCGGGTCACGAAGCATTTACTGCCATGCGTGCCCGTGGAGCTCAGGTTACTGACATTGCTATTATTATTGTTGCGGCTGATGATGACGTGATGCCTCAAACCAAAGAGGCTATCAACCATGCGGTTGCGGCTAATGTTCCTATTGTTTTTGCTATTAATAAAATAGATAAACCAAGTGCAAATCCTGAAAAAATCAAGGAAGCGCTTGCCAATTTGAATTTCCTGGTGGAAGACTGGGGTGGAAAATACCAGTCGCAGGATATTTCGGCCAAAAAAGGTATCGGCGTAAAAGAACTGCTTGAAAAAGTACTGCTTGAAGCCGAACTGCTTGACCTGAAAGCCAATCCAAACCGGAAAGCTATTGGTTCAATTATCGAATCTTCACTGGATAAAGGACGCGGATTCGTTTCTACAGTCTTGGTGCAGAACGGAACGCTCAACCACGGCGATATCATACTTGCCGGAACAAGCCACGGACGTATCAAAGCCATGTTCAATGAGCGAAATCAACGTATTAATAGCGCTAAGCCATCCGAACCGGTATTGATTCTTGGTTTGAATGGCGCACCACAGGCGGGAGATGTGTTTAACGTGGTAGAAACTGAGCAGGAAGCAAAGGAAATTACTAACAAACGCGAGCAACTCCAACGCGAACAGAGCATTCGTACCAAAAAGCACTTTACGCTGGACGAGCTCGGTCGGAGAATTGCATTAGGCGACTTCCAGGAGATGAATATCATCGTAAAAGGGGACGTGGACGGTTCCGTGGAAGCACTATCCGACTCACTTCTCAAACTTTCTACCGAAAATATTCAGATCAACGTTATCCACAAAGCCGTGGGAGCTATCTCTGACTCAGATATCTTGCTGGCAGCTGCATCCAATGCTTTGATTATCGGTTTCCAGGTTCGACCGGCCGTTTCTGCACGAAGAATGGCCGAGAAAGAAGAGATCGACATACGCTTGTATTCGATTATTTACGATGCCATCGAAGAGATAAAATCGGCCATGGAAGGTATGCTTTCACCTGAAATCAAGGAAGTTGCTACTGCAACCATCGAAGTGCAGGAAGTGTTCAAAATCACGAAAGTAGGAACTGTGGCAGGATGTATCGTACGTGAAGGTAGAGTCAAACGTTCGAATAAAATCCACCTTATCCGCGATGGAATCGTTGTCCACACCGGTGAGATTGACGCTTTGAAACGTTTCAAAGAAGATGTGAAAGAAGTAGGTGTGAATTTTGAGTGCGGTATCAGCCTCAGGAATTACCACGACATCCAGGTGGGCGACATCATCGAATCATTCGAAGAAATTGAAGTAAAAGCAAAACTGTAATTCACTGAAATTCAGTTTATCAAGAATATGAAATCTCTGTCAAGAAAAAGGCAGAGATTTTTTTGCTTTCCATTTAGAAAGTTTCATTATTTGAAGGGATAGTAAGCTATTTGATTGGTAATGAGGGCGATGTCGGCTCGATAGATATTATCCTAAATCTTAACTCTCATTTCTATTTGCTATTCAAAAGAATTGATTAATTTTGCGTTTTTGAAAAAATATTAAGATAAATTAATGCTAAAACAAACAAAATTCTATCAGTATGATTGAAAAATTATTCAAACTAAAAGAAAACGACACAAACATCAGGCGGGAGATTGTAGCCGGAATTATTACATTCCTGACCATGTCTTACATTCTCGCAGTGAATCCTCAAATTCTTGGTGAAACGGGAATGGACAAACAGGCGCTTTTTACCACTACCGCACTGGCTGCCATTGCCGGAACGTTGTTCATGGCTATTTTTGCCAATGTACCGATCGCTCAGGCTCCGGGAATGGGTCTCAACAATTTTTTTGCATTCACAGTGGTTATTTCTATGGGATATTCGTGGCAGTTTGCCCTTACAGCTGTGATCATTGAAGGCTTTATCTTTTTGATTTTGACGCTTTTCAATATACGTGAAATTATCATCAATAACATTCCGAAAGTTCTCAAAGAGGCAATTCCAATCGGAATCGGGCTTTTCATCACCCTTATCGGACTTAAAAGTGCCGGCATTGTAACCGGAAATCAGTTTACTTTCGTTCAGCTCGGCAATATGGCCGATCCAAATGTGTGGATTGCGTTGGTTGGTTTGGTTGTGATTGCAGTTCTCCTTTCAAGAAATATCCACGGAGCCATACTTATTGGGATCCTTGTTTCTACCATTTTTGCCATTTTCTTGGGAAAAGTCGAGGTTCCGGAAGGAAGCCTGGTTTCACTTCCGCCGTCAATCGCCCCGATTTTTGTAAAATTTGAATGGGCGCACGTCTTTACTTTTGATATGTTGATAGTGGTGTTTACCTTCTTGATTGTCAATTTGTTTGACTCCATGGGAACGCTGATCGGCGTAATTTCTAAAATCGGCAAAACCGATGAACAGGGAAATTTCCCACAAATTCAAAAAGCTCTTTTTGCTGATGCATTGGGAACTATCGCTGGTGCATTGCTAGGAACAAGTCCGAATACGGCATATGTGGAAAGCGCATCCGGAGTTGCTGCCGGCGGACGCACCGGACTTACCAGCGTGAGTACTTCCGTGATGTTTCTGCTGGCACTTTTCTTTGCTCCGATTTTCTTGATGGTTCCGGCTGCAGCTACGGCTCCAGCATTAATCATAATCGGGTTATTTATGATGAGTTCCGTTGGAAAAATTGATTTCAGCGATATCAGCAGTGGGCTGCCGGCATTTATCACCATTATTTTCATGCCGTTTACGTACAGCATTGCTCAGGGAGTTATTTTCGGTATGTTGAGTTTCACCATCATCAAGCTATTCTCAGGAAAGACCAAAGATATCAGCGTAACAATGTACATTTTGGCGATTTTCTTTCTGATTAAAATAGTTTTGGATGCTACGAATGCATTTGTACACTAAATAAATTAGTATTTTAAATTGGAAAAAACCTCTGTTGATTCTAATCGGCAGAGGTTTTATTTTGTTTTACCAAAAGAATTTTAGTGATAAATATGTGAAAACAAACGGCTTTAATTTTGATTATTATTTCTTCAAAAATTTGGAAGTTTCTGTTCCAATTTTCACAAAATAAATACCTGAAGAAAGATGAGAAATGTCAATTTTCATGTCATCCGTTAGTTGTTCTTTCTGGAAGTTGTAAAGTTTTTTTTCCAGAAATATCAAGTATCTGAACTTACAAGAATAACAGAGGCTATATTAAATAGATTTTACCTATAAACTTATATTAA
>CAZIRA010000077.1:3267-12634 GCA_964541615.1 uncultured Paludibacter sp. | reverse complement strand
AATTAACGAAACTGTAACAGGACACTTGGGATACAGTTATCACTTTTCTGACATTGACAACAATGATTGGTACAGATTAACAATCAAAGAAAAAGGTGTTGTAAATTTCAAAATAAAACCGGATACTGCCAGTTCGATTAGTATCGACTACATCGAACTCTTTAAAATAACAGAAACAGGTACAACCAGCAAAGGATTCGTATATGTAAAAAGAGAAGAAAAACAACTTACCCTGAATGATATCGAACCCGGAGATTATGCTTTAAGAGTTGGCAGGTTAAGTGGAGCAGGTGCATATACGCTTACCTTTGGACAAGCTGTTTCTTTGGCAGGGTCGCCTATCAAAGTAGATGTTATTGGCCGAACTTCCATTCGGCGTGGGGCTCCTAACCGGTTTACTGTTAAGTTGATTAACACGGGAGGTGAGCGCACCCAATCATTTATGCTGGCGGTAGGAGTTACTGAAGACATTCATTTTCTGGGAGCTGAAGTTCCGCATAATGGAGGTGTACAGAAACTAAAGATAAACGAGGAACTTGAGAGTGCCAATGCAACAGCACAAAGTTTTTTTGTACCATACCTTGAACCATTCGAATCGTACTCATTCGACATTTTAGTTGAAGGTGCTGCCACCGGAGGTTCATCCGTGAATGGTGCTAAAGTACAACAACAGGCTGATATATTACCTGCATTGGTTGTCGGAGCTGTGGTAAGTTACGGTACAGGCATCGTGGTAGATAAAATTCAGGATTGGGTGCAGGACAAAGTAAGTGATGGTATAGATTTAAGTCCGCAAGAGGCTCAGGAATATGCACGCGCAATGAACATTACAGTCGAAGAGCTGGGCATGACAAAACAGAAAGATGGAATCGGTGTCTTTGCTACTAAATCGGTTATAAAACAAACAGTAGAAAATGCATCCAAACTAAATCCTGTTACCAATCTGATATTCAAAGTAGGTAATGCCGTAGAAACCACAGCATCTATCAGTCAGTCATTGCGCAGAAGATTGTGGTACTGGCTCTATTCAGAAGTAGGATTAATTGATAAAAAAATAGCTGTATCGGATGGCAAACTGGCGGCCGATAAAATTGTAGCTTCCTGGGATCCGAATGAAAAAACCGGACCGAAAGGTTTTGGAGAAACGAACGCTATAGCCAAACCGCAACGGATGGACTACACAATCTTCTTTGAAAACAAAAAAGAAGCTACCGCACCGGCTTATCGAATTTATATCGAAGATACACTTTCTGAGTTATTTGATCTGAGCACCGTCGAATTCGGCTCTACAAGCCACTCAGGCGACAATTATTTCTGGCAGATGGAACAAGATGGCAACAAACTGAAATGGACTATCGAAGGCATCGAATTGCCACCAAACATTACACCTCCCGAAGGCGAAGGATATGTTACGTTCTCGGTAGAGTTGAAACCGGGTATTGCTTCAGGAGTACCTGTAACAAATAATGCCACTATCATTTTTGATAAGAATGCACCGATCACCACCAATATCTGGACAAACGTCTTAGATATGCTGGCCCCCACTACTCAAATGAATTCGGTGAATTACACACAAGGTGATACAGATGTTACCGTTTCTTGTATTTCCAACGACAACGTGAACGGTTCAGGTGTAAACAGATACCTTTTCTATGTTTCGGAAAATGAAGCTCCTTTTACATTTATCGAAGAAAGCAAAACGAACAGCATCAAATTCCCGATTAACTTGCAAAAAGAAATCAATTATCGGTTCTACACTCTGGCAATTGACAACACGGGTAATGTGGAGCAAAACCGTCCGGATTACGTGACATTCAACTCCTTAACCAGCGTGAATGATGTGAAAGCAAACAAGCTAAGAGCTTATCCCAATCCGTCAGTGGATGGTATTTTTTATGTAACAGGCAACACTGAAAGTATCCATGCAACCAGCTACAGAGTTTATTCAACAATCGGACAGTTGGTTATTATGAAAGAAATCTCAGTGCAAGATGGAAGACAACCCGTGAAAATTGACTTATCCGGTTACCCGGCAGGAATATATCATGCTACTATTGAAATAGATAAAAAGCTTTACAGCATTCTGTTACAAAAAAAGTAAATTAATTGGCAAAACATCAATCTTCTTCAAATTATTTCAACATATTATTAGTTAGAAATAACACCTGTCTTGTTCAAAATAAAACAAAAAAACTCTTCCAAAGCCTATCGGATCGTTTCCGATAAGCTTTGGAACGGGGTTATATTCTTTTTTTTATCCTGAAATGTCTCGTAATTCCTCAACGGAGAAATTTATAAGAATATTGTTTAAACTTATTAAATATCAGTCGATTAATAAACTAGCTTATATAATCTCCAACTTTTACTCAAAAAGAGAAACCTCAAAACTTGTCACGGTTTTATTAATAAAATTAAAATTGATTTTTTTGGTTAAAAATAATCGTAATTTTGTAGGTTAATATTAAAAATTGGGAACATGGCATTACCTGACGAAAAACGAAGTAAATTCAATCGTATTTTTTGGAAAATTTTTGGATACGGAATCGGCATTGTTGCTTTGCTGTTCTTTTTGATATATATCGGATGGATTGGATATATACCTGACATCGAACAGCTTCAAAATCCGATCGATAAATCTGCTACTGAGATTTATTCTTCAGACATGCAGCTGTTGGGCCGTTTTTACAAAGGACAGGGAAACCGTGTACCGATCAATTACAATGAAATTGACCAAAATGTAATCAAAGCATTGATCGCTACTGAAGACGAACGTTTTTACAGCCACTCCGGTATCGATGCAAAAGCGTTGATAAGAGCAATTTTAGGACAGCTCGTCGGCTCCAACGCCGGAGGAGCCAGCACCATTACGCAGCAGCTTGCCAAGCAGCTCTACTCTCCCACTGCCCGCAACAAATTCCAGCGACTTTTTCAGAAACCAAACGAATGGGTTATCGCTGTAAAACTGGAAAAAATGTATTCCAAAGAAGAGATTATTGCCATGTATCTCAACCAGTTTGACTTTCTTTACAATGCCGTGGGCATTAAGTCAGCAGCTCATGTATATTTCAATACGACTGCAAACAAACTGAAACCGGAGGAAGCAGCCACTTTAGTTGGAATGTGTAAAAATCCTTCCTACTTCAATCCTCGAAAATATGCCGAGCGCTCTACAGGTCGTAGAAACGTTGTTTTCGACCAAATGCGTAAAGCCGGTTACATCACTAAAGAACAGAGAGATTCACTGAGTGCCCTGCCCATGAAACTGGATTATCAGCGTGTGGACCACAAAGAAGGCCTTGCACCTTATTACAGAGAATATTTACGTAAAATTCTTACCGCCGGTGAGCCTAAAAAAAGTAATTATGCGAATTGGCAAAAACAAATCTATGAAGATGACAAATGGGCGTGGGAAAATAATCCGCTTTACGGTTTCTTTGAGAAAAATAAAAAATCAGACGGATCAAAATATGATATTTACAGCGATGGATTAAAAATCTACTCCACCATCGACTCTCGCATGCAGCAATACGCTGAAGAAGCCGTAGAGCAGCACATGCAGACTTTGCAGAAGCAGTTTTTCAGAGAAAAACGAGGTAGAAGCTACGCTCCATTTTCAAAAGATTTGACTAAAAAAGAGGTTGAAACCATTTTGAACAACGCCATGCGTCAGTCTGATCGGTATCGGACTATGCGAAATGCAGGCGCAAGCAGAGAAGAAATCACCCAGGCATTCAACACCAAAACTGAAATGCGTGTATTTTCTTACAGCGGATGGGTTGATACGCTCATGACTCCGATGGATTCAATCCGATATAACAAGCACTTCCTCCGCTGTGGCTTCATGTCAGTGGATCCGTCAAACGGACACGTAAAGGCCTACGTAGGAGGCCCTGACTATTCAGCCTTCCAATACGACATGGCTACGCTCGGTCGTCGCCAGATAGGCTCTACAGTGAAACCGTACCTTTATACACTTGCTATGGAAGAAGGAATGGCGCCTTGCGATTTGATTCTTTGTGCTCCTATCACGCTGCAAACATCGTCTGGTCCTTATACTCCGAGAAATGCCTCAAGTGCAAGAATGGGAGAAATGGTATCGCTCAGATGGGCACTCGCCAACTCAAATAACTGGATTTCCGTACGACTGCTTACGCAATATACGCCTGAATCTCTGGCGCGCCTGATGCGTTCATTCGGTATCCGCGGACAGATTGACCCGGTGGCATCGCTTGCCTTGGGACCGGTGGATGTTTCAGTGAGCGAAATGGTGAACGCATATACAGCTTTTCCGTCTAAAGGTATTCGCTCAGAACCACTTTATGTTACTCACATAGAAGATGCTAACGGAAACATCATTGGAAATTTTGCACCAAAAATGCACGAAATTTTCAGTGAAAGAACAGCCTATAAGATGATTTACATGTTACGAAGTGTAATTGACGACGGAACAGGCGGTCGCGTACGCAGAGTGTACGGACTGAATATGCCCATGGGTGGTAAAACCGGAACAACCGACAACAACTCCGACGGTTGGTTTATGGGCTTCACCCCGAAACTGGTTTCAGGAGTTTGGGTAGGCGGTGAAGAGCGCTCCATCAACTTTGACAACATGGCTCAGGGGCAGGGAGCTGCCATGGCACTTCCTATCTGGGGAATTTACATGAAAAAAGTATTGGCAAATCCGGCTTTGGGCTACAAAACTACGGACCAGTTTGATGTTCCGGCAGAGTTTAACACAGAAATTGGGTGTGATTAATAAAAGACAAGCCCTTATCCTATTTTTCCCCGCAGGAGAAAGAGGAACTGCAGAGTATATTATAAGTGCTGAACCTTACTAATCACCTTAACCACAATTAGATATAAAATAGTACTGCATGGAAAATATTTTTTGTGAAACGATTTTTATACCCATACTGATTATCATCCTTCTGTTTGATGGGTTGTTTAAAGCAATTGCGCTCTGGAAATCGGCTCGCAATAATCATCTGGTATGGTTTGTCTGTATTGTAATATTTAATACGGCAGGAATTTTGCCAATAGTATATTTATTGATACAGAGAAGTAACGCAAAGAAAATACCGGAAAGTTGATTTTATTCATATTTTATCCTGAAAACTTGTTTTGTATTTAAACTTTCCCAACTTCAACTACTCTAACCAATAAGCTATTTTCAGTTTGTAGTATTTTATGAAAAGACTCATTTACATCTATATATTCATTCTTGTCAGTATTTCTTATGCTTTCGGCCAATGGAATACAGACCGCATTACGTTGATTGGTCGGAATGCACTTGCCAATGAGGATTATGTACTTGCCATCCAGTATTTCAATCAGGTAATCAAGGTAAAGCCTTATTTGGCAGAGCCTTACATGTATCGCGCGATGGCTAAAATCAGCTTAGACGACTATGTGGGTGCCGAGCAGGATTGCAATATCGCTATTGAACGTAGTCCGTTTATTCCTCAGGCATTTTATACGCGGGGTTTTGCACGGAAAAAACTCGGAAAATTCCAGGAAGCCATTCAAGACTTCAATAAAGCGTTGGAATTTAGTCCGGAAAATGCAGTTATTATTGTGAATCGTGCCGAATCGAGAGAAAGAAGCAAAGACTATGATGGAGCCATTGAAGATTTAAGCTATTTTCTAAAGCTAAATCCGAAAGAAAAATCGATCGATTACGAAATTGGGCGTATCCGACTTTCACAAAATGATACAGTGGCAGCTATTAAGGCTTTCGATAAATACATTGCAGCTGATACGTTAAGTCCGCTCGGATACAGCGTTCGTGCCGTACTAAAAATGATGAAAAATGACGAGGACGGTGCATTTGTTGATTATAACGAAGCTATCAAACGTAAATCGGAATACGAGGGCGACTACATCAATCGTGGTATTTTGAATGTTAAACGAAACCGTTTCAATCAGGCATTAAGCGACTACAACGAAGCTATCCGGCTTGATCCAAAGAATATCCTGGCTTACTACAACCGCGGATTGCTCCGTGCTAACCTCGGCGACAACAACAATGCCATCGGTGACCTGGACAAAGTTGTAAAAGCCGACTCCACCAACTACGAAGCACGGCTCCAAAAAGCTTATCTGGAACTTCAAGTGGGTGATTTGGCTGCTGCCGAAGAAGATTACAAAGTGATTTTGGAAAAATATCCATTCTTTGTTCCGGCTTACCAAGGCATGGCTGAAGCTGTAGAGAAATCGGGAAGACGCACAGAAGCCCGCCGGATCAGAGGATTGGCATTTGAGATAGAAACAAACAAGGATTTTTATAAAAAGAAACAAACGCTTGTTGCTAAAAACCAGATTGCCAAAGAAATACAACACAACACAACTGCTTCTGAAGGAAATCTGACTGATAAATTCACAGCCCAAATTAATTCTCCGGCAAAAGAAAATAAATACGGCAGCGGCATCCGTGGAAATATCCAGGATAACATTACCAATCTGGAGCTTGAGAAAAATTTTGTGTTGACTTATTACCGCAAGCAAGATGATTTGAGACGCACTAACACCTACCACCCTGCTATTTCCAGGTACAACAGCAACCAACTTCTGTCATCCACACTGAAGGCTACGAACGTGGAAATAGAGCTGGTTCCTGATGTGCTAAACAACCATTTTGAATCGATAAATGCGCTTTCGGTGGAAATTTCTAAAAATCCGTCAAACGCAGATCTCTATTTTGCCCGTGCAATGGATTTTGCACTGGTACAGGACTATACAAGTGCTATTGATGATTTGAACAAAGCTATTTCGATACGTCCCGATTTTACACTGGCTTATTTTATGCGAGCCAATGTAAGGAATCATTTAATCAGATTCAAACAGACTTCAGTTTCCAATAATTTGACTGAAACAAAACCTGTTGCAACGAAATCTCTTATTGAAATTCAGGAAAATTAC
Source organism: uncultured Paludibacter sp. (assembly GCA_964541615.1). Lineage (GTDB taxonomy): Bacteria > Bacteroidota > Bacteroidia > Bacteroidales > Paludibacteraceae > UPXZ01. Next base: position 5,716 of record CAZIRA010000077.1, on the reverse strand, counting down.
AAGGTGGATTATGATATGATTCTGGCGGATTTGAACAGGACGATAGAGCTGGCACCCGATTTTTCGTTTGCCTATTACAACAAAGGTAATGTGCTTTACAATCTGAAAAACTACAACGAATGCCTTTCTGCATTCAATAAAGCCATTTCGATTGACCCTGATTTTGCGGAAGCTTATTTTAATCGCGGGATTACCGATATCCAGCTGAATAATGCTACAAATGCCAATCTGAATTTAAGCAAAGCCGGTGAACTGGGAATTTATCAGGCATACAGTATTTTGAAAAAAATTTCTACCCCCTAACCGCCTAAAGGGGGAATGTACATGAAAATATTCAATATTTTCATTACTAATAGAATATGATATTCTTAAAATTCTTTTCTATTTTATACTTACTATGACTTACGTACTCTTATTCCCCCTCTAGGGGGATTAGGGGGCTTATATTTAATATAATCTTCGCACACGCTTCGGCATCGGCAAGTGCGTGATGGTGGTTTCTTAATTCAAAACCGCAATAGGATGAAACGGTGTGCAACTGAAAATTGGGAATCAGTCCTTTGAGATGTTTTCTGGCCATTTGCAGTGAGCAGTGAAATTCATAATCGGGATAATCAAGCTGATACATCCGAAAAACAGCTTTCAGGCAATTTTCATCAAAACCCTTGTTGTGTGCCACTAATGGCAGTCCCTCAATCATTGGTTCGATCTGCTCCCAGACATGCGGAAATACAGGTGAAAACTGCGTATCTTCCAAAGTAATTCCATGAGTTTGTACATTCCAGTACGAATAAAACTCCGGTTCCGGTTTTATCAAACTGTAAAACTTCTCCGTAATTTCACCTTCACGAACAACTACAATTCCCACACTGCAAACACTTGTAGCATGCTGATTGGCGGTTTCGAAATCTATGGCGGCGAATGAATTCATAAAAAATGACCCCTACCCCCTAAAGGGGGATTTAGGTATAATAATAGGTAATTTGCAAAATTAGAAATTATTCAAATATGATTTAATATTTTTAAAAATAAAAAACTCCGAAGAATTTCAAATCTTCGGAGTTTCTCCCAATTCCCCTTTTGGGGCAAAGGGTGTTCTTATTTTACTTTGTCCATTACAGCGATAAGGTCAAGCACTTTGTTTGAGTATCCCCACTCGTTGTCATACCAGCTAACCAGTTTCACGAATTTGTCAGTCAAAGCGATACCAGCTTTTGCGTCGAAGATAGAAGTGCGAGCATCACCAATAAAGTCAGAAGAAACAACGTCTTCGTCGGTATAACCAAGAATACCTTTCAATTCGCCTTCAGAAGCTTCTTTCATTGCAGCGCAGATTTCTGCATAAGTAGCAGGTTTTGCAAGCGTACAAGTCAAGTCAACTACAGAAACGTCCAATGTAGGAACGCGGAAAGACATACCCGTCAGTTTTTTGTTCAATTCAGGGATAACTACACCTACAGCTTTTGCAGCACCGGTAGATGAAGGGATAATGTTGCCGGAAGCAGCACGTCCACCTCTCCAGTCTTTAGCTGATGGGCCGTCAACAGTTTTTTGAGTAGCAGTAGTAGCATGAACAGTAGTCATAAGACCTTCTACCATACCAAATTTATCGTTGATCACTTTTGCCAATGGAGCCAAGCAGTTAGTAGTACAAGAAGCGTTAGATACGATAGCTTCACCTTTGTAAGTGTCAGTATTAACGCCAACAACGAACATGGGAGTGTCGTCTTTTGAAGGAGCTGACAGAACTACACGTTTTGCACCGGCTTTGATGTGGGCTTCAGCAGTTTCTTTGGTCAGGAAAAGACCTGTAGATTCAACTACGTATTCAGCGTCAACTTCATTCCATTTCAAGTTTGCAGGATCTTTTTCTGCAGTTACGCGGATAGATTTTCCGTTTACTACCAGATTGCCGTCTTTAACTTCTACAGTTCCTTTGAATTGTCCGTGAACTGTGTCGTAGCGCAACATGTAAGACATGTAGTCAACACTAATCAAGTCATTTATACCTACGATTTCGATGTCGTTTCTTTCTTGAGCAGCACGGAAAACCAAGCGTCCGATGCGTCCAAAACCATTAATACCTACTTTAATCATTTTATTTGAGTTTTAAAATTAAGTTTCTTAAATTCGGTGCAAAATTACTACTTTTTCCGCTTAATTCAAAGAAAATCTTTAAATAAATTGTACTTCGTACAATAATTAATAACGGTCACGCTTTTGATTTTGTTTGATTTTTCTCTTTGTTGAATATTGAGTTCAGATTCAAAACTTTATACAGCGGGCAAAACGTAATCAGGCTTGTCACGGTAAGTAATAATGCCAGGATCAGCCCTATCACTCCGAAAATACCCGGAAGCACTTCCGTGTAAAACAATATGATCAATACAATGGCAATCAGCAGACGGATGGTGCGGTCTGCCGTTCCGATATTCGATTTTAACTTCAT
>CAZIRA010000077.1:0-3167 GCA_964541615.1 uncultured Paludibacter sp. | reverse complement strand
ACTTTGTAAATATGCATATTTTGTATATTTTTGTAAGATAAAATTCTAAATACCATACTATGAACTACGATTATTATCCAGCCGAGCCTTTCCGCATCAAAACTGTGGAAACAGTCAAAATGAACTCTCGTGATGAACGTGAAGTACTTATAAAAGAAGCAGGTTACAACACTTTTTTGCTCAATTCTGACGATGTCTATATTGATCTGCTGACCGACAGCGGAACAAATGCCATGAGCGACAAGCAATGGGCAGGCATGATGATTGGCGATGAAGCTTACGCCGGAAGCCGAAATTTTTTTCACCTGAAAGAAACCGTCGAAGAATTTTTTGGATTTAAATACATTGTTCCCACTCACCAGGGACGCGGCGCAGAGAATCTGCTTTCACAAATTGCCATCAAACCCGGACAGTATGTTCCCGGAAATATGTACTTCACCACAACCCGCTACCACCAGGAACGGAATGGCGGAAACTTCGTGGACATCATCCGCGACGAAGCTCACGATGCCGGTTTGGATATTCCTTTCAAAGGCAACATCGACCTGAATAAACTACAGAAACTTATTGATGAAAAAGGGGCTGAAAATATTGCTTACGTATGCCTGGCGGTAACTGTTAACCTGGCCGGAGGTCAGCCTGTTTCCATGCAGAACATGCGCGAAGTGCGTGAATTGACATACAAACATGGAATAAAAGTATTTTTTGATGCTACTCGTTGTGTGGAAAATGCGTATTTCATCAAAGAACAGGAAGCCGGATACGAAAATAAAACAATCAAAGAGATTGTCTATGAGATGTTTAGCTATTCAGACGGTTGCACTATGAGTGGAAAGAAAGACTGTCTGGTGAACATCGGCGGATTTCTATGTATGAATGACGAACATCTATTCAACGATGCGAAGGAACTGGTAGTTGTTTACGAAGGTATGCCTTCTTACGGCGGTTTGGCTGGTCGCGATATGGAAGCTATGGCTATCGGATTGAAAGAATCCATGCAGTTTGAATACATTGAACACCGCGTAAAACAAGTTCGTTATCTGGGAGAACGCCTGAAAGAAGCAGGTATTCCTATTATCGAGCCTATCGGCGGTCATGCTGTATTTTTGGATGCACGCCGTTTCTGTCCGCATCTCACGCAGGATCAGTTCCCTGCTCAAAGCCTGGCAGCTACGCTTTATCTGTATTCCGGAGTTCGTGCAATGGAACGCGGCATCGTTTCTGCCGGACGTGATAAACTGACCGGGAAAAATCATGCACCAAAGCTTGAAACCGTGCGTCTGACTATTCCACGCCGTGTTTACACCTATCGCCACATGGATTATGTAGCCAATGCGGTAATTCATCTTTTCAAAGAAAGAGATCAGATCAAAGGATTAAAGTTTGTGTATGAACCCAAGCAATTGAGATTTTTTACGGCAAGATTTGAGGAGATTTAATAGAATCAGAACTTATAATTCGTTTAGCTGATAGTACAAAGACAAAGAGACCTAAAAAACTGATCTCTTTGTCTTTTGTTATTCAATCATTTCATTGTCAAATATTTTGAATTCACTATCTTTGAATTTCTTAAAATCAACAAACTATGAAAGCACGTACTCTCCTACTTTATGCTATTTTCTTCGGAATAATGATTTCCGCACTTACCAGCTGCCAAAACTCCTCAAAAAACAAAATTAATCTGGAAGAAATTACCATTGCTGAAATTCAGGAGGGATATAAAACCGGAAAATTTAATGTTGTAGAAATCACTCAGGCTTACCTCGACCGAATTTCTGAAATTGACCAAAACGGCCCGATATTGAATTCGGTAATCATGACAAATCCCGATGCTCTGGAAATAGCCAGACAACTGGACGAAGAGCTGAAAGAAGGCAAACTTCGAGGACCAATGCACGGAATTCCCGTTTTGCTGAAAGACAATATCGACACGCATGATAAAATGCCGAACACAGCTGGCTCTGCAATCATGAAAAATTCATTTCCTCTAAAAGATTCAAAAATTGTAGAAAAATTGCGTGAAGCCGGAGCTGTAATTTTAGGTAAAACGAATCTAAGTGAATGGGCTAATTTTCACAGCACCTATTCTTCCAGTGGCTGGAGTGCACTCGGCGGACAGACCAAAAATCCATACGACCTCACACGAAATCCCTGCGGCTCTAGCTCCGGATCCGGCGCATCGGTCTCAGCTAATCTTACCGTTATTGCTATTGGCACTGAAACAGACGGCTCCATTGTATGTCCTGCCAATAACAACGGGATTGTTGGCATAAAACCTACCGTGGGACTGATCAGCCGATCAGGAATTATTCCTATTTCATTCACTCAGGACACTCCGGGTCCAATGGCCAGAACTGTGACAGATGCAGTTATCAGTCTTGGAGTAATGACCGGATTGGACAGTACGGACGTAAAAACCTTCGATTCCAATGGGAAAAGCTTTGTTGATTATTCTCCTTTTTTGAAAAATGACGGTCTAAAAGGAAAACGAATTGGATTTGACAAATCACAGATGGGTAGAAACTCTAATCTTGACAAGGTAATGACCGAAGCTGTTAATTTTATTAAAGAAAACGGTGCAGAAATTGTAGAAATTGAGAGTATAGTTGAGTCGAAAGTTTACAGCATGGAGTTTCAGATTTTGCTGTATGAATTCAAAGACGGCCTCAATAAATATTTTGCATCGTTAGGCGAAAATGCCGTTGTGAAAAACATCGGGGAGCTAATAAAACTTCAAACAGCAGATTCCACTACCATGAGGTATTTTGATCATAAGTTGTTTGAGCAGGCACAAGCAAAAGGTACGTTGGATTCAGAAGAATACAAAAACTTGCTACAAGAAATGCTGAAAGGTGCCCGCGAAAACGGCATTAACAAGATTATGAACGCTTATAAATTAGATGCCATCATCGCTCCTACCGGCTCTCCTGCTTGGAAAACCGATTTGGTAAACGGCGACAACTTCGGAATTTCTTCCAGTTCTCCGGCAGCCATTGCCGGATATCCCGCCATCAGTCTGCCCATGGGATTTATAGAAGGACTGCCTGTCAATATTACATTTTACGGCAAAGCGTGGAGTGAGCCGACATTGATAGAAATGGCATTTTCATTTGAGCAAGGTACAAAGCATAGAAGAAAACCGGAATTTAGAAGTGGAGAATAAGCTA
>CAZIRA010000076.1:0-12677 GCA_964541615.1 uncultured Paludibacter sp. | reverse complement strand
TTTTAGATTTAAGACTTTTAGAATCAAGACAAAAGAACTAATCAACCAATCAATCTGTCAATGCCTGAAATATGTTGACCGCTTAAAGCACTTGATGCTTTAGCAATAATTAACGTATTTATGGCAAATTTAAATCAAATGCATTCGTCGAAACTTTCTGTTTCCGAACGACGTCGTCGTCATTTTAGTGAATCTTTCAAAATCCAAAAGGTGCGAGAGATTGAAACCGGTCAAACCAAAATCAGTGAGATTTGTTCTCAATATCAAGTATCCGGCACATCAGTTTATCGCTGGATAGATAAATTTGGTATTATGAAAGACAAAAAAGAACGACTTGTTGTAGAATCCGAGAGCGACACACGGCAGCTCATAGAACTTAAAAAGCGTCTGTCAGAGCTTGAACGAATTATCGGTCAGAAACAAATTCTAATCGATTTTCAAAACAAGATGATAGAACTGGCAGAAGAAACATACGGCGTGGACATAAAAAAAAAGTTTTTTACCCCACCGCCCGCTACTTCTGGGAACACAGAAAAGAGTTGAATTGCAGCCTGAATTTCTTTTACAAAAGTATAGGAATCAGCAAACAATCTTTTCATCAACATACGGAACGATATCTTCAAGAACGCTGTTTGGAAGAACAGATACTACTTTTAGTATATCAAGTTCGAGAAGACCATCCCACAATGGGACTTCGCGACATGTATCATAAACTTATGCCCGAAGGCATCGGTCGCGATAAATTTGAACAGCTCTGCAAGCGTGCAGGACTGAACAGCGAGCGCAAACCCAACTACCGCAGAACCACCGACAGCAACGGTGTTATCCGCTTCGACAACCTGCTCGCAGGATTAGAAATAACCCGCATCAATCAGGTTTGGCAAAGTGACATAACGTACTATGAAGTGCAAGGCAGATTTTACTACCTCACTTTCATAATCGACGCTTTCACGCGTGTGATTGTCGGTCACAGCGTATCCCAAAGTTTAAGAACAGAAGATACTTCGCTGCCGGCGCTCCGGCGGGCTGTCAAGTTCCGTTCTATATCGAAAATATCCATCGCTGATCTTATTTTTCATTCCGATGGCGGCGGTCAATATTATGATAAAAACTTCATAGCGTTTACCGCTCAACTTGAAATCAGAAACAGCATGTGTGAGTACGCTTGGGAAAATGGTAAAGCCGAACGTATCAACGGCGTGATTAAGAACAATTACTTGGAGCATCGTCATATTACCACTTTCAAGCAATTAGTTCGAGAAGTTGACCGAAGCGTGCAACTCTACAACCATGAAAAACCACATATAATGTTGAAGCGAAAATCGCCAATTCAATTTGAAAAAACTATCTTTGCTCAATCTTAACGAAGATTAGCTGACGTTTCAACAAAAGGTTTTCTGAGGCATAGGCGGACTCAATAAAAAAGTGAAAGAGCCATCATCAAATGACAGCTCTCTCTTCGACTTTTTCTTGTCGCCGGTCAAAGTATCCCTCAACAAGTTGCTCCTCAGCAGAGCTTGTTTCCGTTTCCTTTGACAAAGGCAAATGTAAGAAAAATCAAAAAGAGACCAAATCTCAAAAACAACAAAATGTTAAAAGAACTTATTTTTACAAACTAAACTAATCCATTTATCAACCAAAAACGGTCAACGTTTTTTAGGCATGAACAATCAATTTACCATTTAACTTTAACTCACCACTTCTCTACTTCCCTTATTTCTGACTTCACACATCTAATTTCTAATTTTAAACTATCTTTGTAATCTTAAAATTCAAAGAAATGTTTATCGTTATCGGCTGCATGCTGGCAGGAATTTTAGTCGGCTTTCTGCTTCGAAAAAAGAAAATCCGCTTTTTCCAAGGATTAATAATAACGCTTATATGGTTGTTATTGTTTTTGCTTGGACTGGAAATCGGTGCCAATAAAGAGGTTGTATCGCAGTTTGGGAAACTTGGTTTTGAGGCGTTTTTGATAGCATCTGCCGGAACGCTTGGAAGTGTGATTATGGCGGGATGGTTGTGGAGAGGGATAAAGCCTCCTAAATCCCCCAAGGGGGACTTGTAGCTGATTGACTTACAACTTCAAATAAAAGTCCTTTACCATTTCCCGGTATTCTGTGGTATAAATTCCTCGCTCTTTTTCGATGGTTAGTTCTGAAATTTCACATACTGTTTTTACCTTTTTAAATTCGAGCAAAAGTCGTTTTGCCGGCTTTTCCGGATTAGGGAAAACATTCACTTTCTGACTGCAAAACAATCCTTCATTTTCAGCTAATTCAATAAATTGCTCACCTTCCACAACCGGTAAAATCACGCAGAACTTCCCTTTTTCAGGTAACAATTTTTTAGCATTTCTCACCAAGTCTTTGTGCAAAAGTGTATCCGTATGACGTGCTAAAGAACGGGATTGCGAAGGATTTTTCAGGGAGTTTATAAAAAAGGGAGGATTGGAAACAATCAAATCAAATTTTCCGGAGTAACTAACGGCAAAGTCCTGAAACGAATAATGTACAAGCGAAATACGTTCTTTCCAGGGAGAATTATCGATATTCTCACCCGATTGAAGGATACACTGTGCATCAATATCTACGGCTGTGATTTCAGCATCACTTCTCTGCGCCAGCATAAGCGCTATCAATCCCGAACCACATCCCACATCCAAAATCGATGTTGCATCGCTAACATCTGCCCAAGCTCCAAGCGTAACGCCATCCACACCAACTTTCATGGCACACTTGTCATGAAACACGCTGAATTGCTTAAACCGGAAATAAGGATTGGGCATTTCTGAGAGGAAATTATCTGCGATTGTCAGTGCTTCTCACAGGACGGGAAGTTTCTCTACCTGACGACGAAGAGCGACTTTCGGAAGATTGTCTTTGAGGTGCACGATCAACTGCATCTGAGGATGAATTTCTGCCGGATGAGCTGGAACGTACGTCCCTGGACTGAGTGCTCTGCCTGCTTGACGATGGAGTTCCCGGGCGAACCACACGGTTTTCACTGTTACGAACTGGCCTGTCAACACTAGCCCCAACGCCCCGTTGTTGATTTTCATATTGCGTCGGAACGGCTCTATCCGGCCTTACCGGTCTGTCATAGAGCCTTTCCCGGGATTGATTTGGATTGCTTATTCTTGTGTCGTTCAAATCATTAGCATCAGTACGGGTAAATCGTCTCTCTCCATCAATTTCTACAGATTGTATGCGTGATCTTCTGGATTGAAGTTCGTCATTCTGACTATTGCTGAGTACACGACTAAGCTCCTCATTTTTATTCTTGATACGTGTTACAGCTTCAGTACGCCTATTGGATTGTTTTCTTTCGCGAGCGTATTTCAGGTTGATGTCATATACGTTTTTAGCCTGGTCGGAAGTGAGATTCAGTTCCTTTTGAAGTTTCTCGGTTTGTTTAGCGGCTTCCTGTTCCGGTGTTCGGTCGGTAACGGACGTACTCTGTGCCGTTGCAGCTATCGGGAAAGACATTGCAAATAACAAAAGGGCGATATAGAAACTAATTCTTCTCATCAAACATCCTGTGGAGGAAAATTCACATCACAAAAAGCAATGACCGTGCCATTTTTCAATTTATCAACTGAAATTTTGATTTTTAACTATTTTTGAAAATCGCGTAACTTAATGCTTGTCAACACTTTTTTGGTATGAAGCGTAAAGTCGCTGTTCATAATCCATCCGTAATAACCGATATCATTTTTCAAAACATCGGTCACTCTCTGCCCTTTGTATTTACCAAAATTTATAATTTCTTCTCCCTTGTCATTGTAAATTATTCTTCCGGCAAAGTCTACATTATTGGTTTGGGCAGTGAATTTTGAGAGGAATTCAATATCGTTCTGAAGTTCAGGATACCTGTCAAGCTGCGCTTGCAGCACTTCATAAGTAGCTAATGTATCTGCTTCTGCACTATGAGCATCGGTCAAATCCTTATCGCAATAGAATTTATAGGCGGCAGAGAGCGTCCGCTGCTCCATTTTATGGAATATTACCTGTACATCCACAAATTTTCTCCGCATCAAATCAACATCCAAGTCTGCTCTCAACAATTCTTCAGCCAACAGCGGAATGTCAAACCGGTTGGAATTGAATCCAGCCAGATCACACCCTTCGATATCACGCATGATTTCTTTGGCTACTTCCTTGAAAGTAGGGCAATCAGCCACATCTTTGTCATAAATACCATGAATAGCCGAAACAAATTCAGGAATCGGAATTTCAGGATTTATCAAAATAGTTTTGGATTCTTCGCGCCCGTTTGGATAAACTTTCAGGTACGAAATTTCTACGATCCGGTCGGTTACAATGTTAGTTCCCGTAGTTTCGAGGTCGAAAATAACAAGAGGATTTTTAAGGTTGAGTTTCATTTCTTTTTTCCAAAACAAAAGCAGAAAAGCCCATTTTACGTAACTTTTCTGCTGTTGCATTTTTTATCGTATATAAATAATTCTGTTAGTCGTTAAGCAGCATCGGCATCAGAAGCATCAGGATGTCTTCGCCTTCTGTGTTTTCGAATGGAAGCATGATTCCGGCTCTGGATGGATCTGCAAGTTCGATGATCACATCGCTTGAATCTACATTTCCAAGCATTTCAATCAGGAATGTGGATTTAAATCCAATCTTTATCGGCTCGTTTTCATACTGGCACGGGATGAATTCTTCTGCTGAAATTGAGAAGTCAATATCTTGTGCTGAAATATGGATTTGATTGTTGGCGATATCCAGTTTGATCAGGTTGCTGGCCTGATTAGAGAACACAGAAACACGTTTCAGAGCATTCAGAAGCGTAATTCGGTCAATAATCACTTTGAATGGATTGTTTTTTGGGATAACTCCGTTATAGTTTGGATAGCGGCCTTCCACCTGACGACACACCATGGTGTAATTTCCAAGTTGGAAATGTGCATTTTTTGCATCCAGTTTGATTTCCACGTCTCCGGATTCTTTAGGAAGAATGTTGCGAAGCATGGTAGCCGGTTTTTTCGGCAGGATAAAGCTCAACGATTCACCTTCGCCTACAGAAGCTGACAGGTAATCTGATTTAAATCTCACCAATTTATGTGCATCGGTAGCCACCAGTGTCAAGTCTTTGGCTACGTCAAAGAAAATACCGTTCATAACCGGACGAAGCTCGTCGTCGGCCATACAGAAAAATGTTTTCGAAATTCCACTCAGCAGCACAGGAACTGATATCATCATGCTCTGTACATTTTCATCCAACTGAGGAAGCTGAGGATACATATCACCACTTTGTCCAATAAAATTATAGGTTCCATTGGATGAAGTAATTACCATGGCCAGCGTAGAGTCATCAATCTGGAAAGTAAGCGGTTGCTCAGAAAATTCGCGCAGTGTATCAAGAAGAAGTTTATTGGCCACTGCTACTGCTCCGCTTCCTTCTACTTCCATCACTTCCATTGATGTAATAAGTGTAGTTTCAATATCGGAAGCAGTCATGGTAAGCACGTCCCCCTCCAAACTCAAGAGGAAATTATCCAATATCTGCAATGAATTCTTACTATTAATCACGCGGCTGATCGCTTGAAGGTGACTCAACAATTCGGTACTTGAAACTGTGAATTTCATATTTTTTGTTTTAATATATTAGTGAGTTCTTATTTCTGAATATTTTAGCAAATGTACATATTATTTTTAAATAATAAAACAGAAGAACGGTTTTTTCCAGAAATTACAATTTAACAAATTTATCACAATTTTATAATAAAAGTATCATAAAGTAGAGTCTGTTTGTATTTTTTTGAGTAATTTTGTACTTTAAAAAATTAAATAAATACATCATGAGTGTCATCACAATTAAGGACAGACAATTCAGGCTTTCTATCACCGAAGAAGAAATCCAAAAGTCAGTAAAAAAAGTTGGTGAAGCCATCAACAAAGATTTAGCCGGTACAAATCCGCTTTTCATCTGTGTACTTAATGGAGCATTTATGTTTGCAGGCGATTTGATGAAAACAGTCAATATCCCTTGTGAAATTACGTTTATCAAACTTTCGTCCTATGCCGGATTGGTGACATCCGGAACTGTGAAAGAAGTACTGGGTCTTAACGAGAGCGTGGTAGGAAGAAATGTGGTGGTGGTCGAAGATATAGTTGACACCGGCATTACTATGGAAAAAATTATCAAATCGCTCGAGACCAAAGGTGCTGCAGACATCAAAGTAGTGACTTTCCTGCAAAAACCTGCAGCCCTGAAGCGCGATGTAAAAATTGACTATGTAGCCATGAAAATTCCAAACGACTTTATCGTCGGATACGGACTGGATTACGACAGCTACGGAAGAAACCTGAAAGACATTTATACAGTCGTAGATTAATTTATTAATTAATAAATACATTACAGTTAATAGGTTTTAGTTTATTTTTATTGGGTGCTCAATGAGGCGCCAGAAACATCATTATGGAAACAGAAAATGAAAATTCAAATCAAACTCGTGACGGTTTGATCAACGTTATCATTTGTGGTGCACCAGGTAGCGGCAAAGGCACGCAAAGTGATTTAATTATCCAAAAATACAATCTGATGCACCTCTCCTCCGGAGATTTACTCCGCAAAGAGATTGCCGAAGGCACAGAATTAGGGAAGGAAGCTGAAAAAGTTATTTCTGACGGACAGCTGGTAAGAGACGAGCTGATCATCAAATTGATTGAAAAAAGGATTGATTCATTAAACTCCGAAAAGTACAAAGGAATAATTCTGGACGGATTTCCCCGCACGCTGGAACAGGCAGAAGCTCTCGAGCAGATTTTTGTAAAAAGAGGAACGAGCACCGACGTGATGATCTGCCTTCAAGTGGATGAAGATGAGCTGATCAGCAGACTCCTCAACCGCGGAAAAACTTCCGGTCGCAGCGACGACAACCTTGAGGTGATAAAAAATCGTCTCGCAGTATACGAAAAGCAGACAAAACCAATTGTCGAGTTTTACAAAAACATTGGCAAACATACTGAAATATACGGCATAGGCACCGTAGATGAGATATTCGAAAGGATTTCAAAAGTAATAGATAAAGCAAAATAATCAATATAAATCCATTGAATGCATCGACCAATCAATGGATTTATTTTTTAATAAAAAAACGGCATGGCAGTAGGCTCAAATTTTGTAGATTATGTAAAAATATTTTGCCGCTCCGGAAAAGGAGGTGCCGGATCGGCACATTTTTACCGGGCAAAATACATCCCAAAAGGTGGTCCTGACGGTGGTGACGGAGGACGCGGCGGACATGTGATACTTCGCGGGAACAGAAATCTGTGGACATTGCTTCACCTGAAATATGCAAAACATGTTTTTGCAGGCGATGGTGAAGGCGGAAGCAGAAACCGTAGTTTCGGAAAAGACGGCAAAGATCAGGTTATAGAAGTGCCGCTCGGAACGGTAGTGTACGACGGTGAAAGCGGAGAATTCCTGTGCGACGTGAGAGAAGACGGGCAGGAGGTTGTACTGTTCAGAGGCGGACGCGGTGGAAAAGGGAACTGGCATTTCCGTACAGCTACCAATCAAGCTCCACGCTATGCCCAGCCTGGCGAACCACGCATTGAAAAAACCATTATCATGCAGCTGAAAATCCTGGCTGACGTGGGATTAGTCGGTTTTCCAAACGCAGGAAAATCTACATTGCTTTCTGTAGTTTCTGCAGCTAAACCAGAGATTGCCGATTATCCATTCACCACCCTTGTTCCGAATTTGGGAATCGTCAGCTACCGCGACAACCATTCGTTTGTAATGGCTGATATTCCGGGAATCATCGAAGGCGCAGCTGAAGGCAAAGGGCTGGGACTGAGATTCCTGAGACACATTGAGCGAAATTCCATTCTACTATTCATGATTGCTGCGGATAGCGAGGATATTAAGAAAGAATACGAAATCCTGCTGAATGAACTGAAAAAATATAATCCCCAGCTAGCTGACAAACAACGAATTCTGGCTATTTCCAAATGCGACATGCTTGATGCATCACTGATTGAGGAGATGAAAAAAATGCTTCCCGATGATGTGCAGACAGTATTTATATCTTCTGTAAGCGGACTTGGAATTGATGAGCTGAAAGACCTGATCTGGACTGAACTCAACAAAGAAACCAATAAAATTGTGGACATTGTCCACCGTCCGGTTGATGTTGTTTTGACTGATGATTCTGATGCGGAAGATGAGAAAGAGCCTGACGACGAAGAAATGGATTGGGAGGAAGATGAAGATGAAGATTTAAGCAAATACAAAGGAATCGGCTGGGATGATCAGGAATAAAAGTATGGTTGACATAATCCGGTACCCGATTTTAAGCAGATTTAACGAAATTCTTCACCTCACCTCTACCCGCTCGGGTGGAGTGAGCAGAGGAAGTTATGGATCGTTGAATCTTGGCCGGTTTTCAGGTGATGATATTGGCAATATTCATCAAAATTTCAACCGTTTTCTATCCGGAATCAACCTTTCTGAAGACCAACTTCACCTGCCCTTCCAGACTCACGGAGATTCAGTTTTGAAGATTGACGCTGATTTTATCACTCAAAATGAAGTAGTTAAGAGCGAGAAACTCCATGGAGTCGATGCCCTCATCACCAATCTCCCGAATCAATTCATCGGAGTTTCCACTGCCGATTGTGTTCCTGTTTTATTATTTGATCCGGTGAAAAAGGCCGTTGGAGCAGCACACGCCGGATGGCGTGGAACCTGTTCGGGAATTGCTGCTAAAACGGTGAATGCAATGCAGGAAGAATTTAATACTGACCCAGGTGATTTAATTGCTGTGATTGGTGCTTCAATTTCACCCGATGCCTACGAAGTGGGTGATGAGTTAATTACTCATTTCGAAAATAAAAGTTTTGATATTGATAAGGTTTTTTTCAGAAAAGCAGAAAAACTCCACCTGGATCTGTGGGAAGCGAATAAAATAGTACTACTGGAAGCCGGCTTACTTTCTGAAAATATTGAAATAAGCGGATACTGCACGTTTACCGAACATGAACGGTTTTTTTCAGCCCGAAGATTAGGCATAAAATCGGGAAGATTGGTGAGCGGACTGATGCTGAAATAAAAGATTCAACCTGTAAACTTCCTACAAATTTTCTAGCATTTTTTCCAACTCCTCATCAATTTCATGAAGCTGTTTTTTGCAAACTTCAATCAAAATCGCAGCACGTTTCACTTTTTCAGAAATCAGCTCCATGTTGATTTCCGTGTTGGTTTCGAGTTCGCCGAGTATTTTTTCCAGCTCCGCAACTGCCTCATTATATGTCTGTTTTGATTTTACCATGTTTTTATTCAGATAATGACATTACATTTAATTCATTCTTTATTCCTCAGAAAAATGGAGCAGAACATCTCTGTACGAATTGAAAATTTTTGATTTGGACACAAATCCGATGTACCTTTTCATATCATCAACCACCGGAAGATTCCAGGCACTGCTGTCTTCGAAAATCTGCATCACTTTTTCCATCGGCAGATTCACATTGATGAGTGCCGGCGGTGAAATCATCAATTCCTTCACAGTAAATCGCTGATAGAGCTCCGGTCGGAACATAATATTCCGCACTTCGTCAAGCAGCACAATGCCTGCCAGCACTTTTGATTCAGGAATCACCACAGGAAATACATTTCTGCGTGAATTAGAAATAATTTTCACTAATTCTCCCAAACTCATTTCAGGATCCAGTTCGGTGAGATCGGTTTCAATTACATTCTCCATTTTCAGCAAAGTAAGCACCGCACGGTCTTTGTTGTGGGTAAGCAGTTCACCTTTTTGAGCCAAACGCATGGCGTAAAGGCTGTGGCGTTCGAACAGCAAAATGGTAAGATATGATATCACGGAAACGATCATGAGTGTCATGAAAAGATTGTATCCGCCCGTCAGCTCAGCAATCAGGAAAATCCCTGTCAGAGGTGCGTGCATAACACCAGACATCAATCCCGACATTCCGGCGAGCGTAAAGTTTTCGACCGGAAGCATAAACCCAAACTGATTCAGAACCGTAGCAACCACGAATCCGGTGATGCTCCCGACAAACAGCGAAGGAGCAAAAATTCCTCCTACACCGCCCGGACTTGTAGTAGCCGTCGCAGCAAGAATTTTGAATATAATAATCAGTACCAGGTAACTAACCATGACCCACACACTATCTCCAAAATGAAGAAAGAGGCTTCGGTCCAGCACGGTGCTCGACTGACGATTGAGAAGTGCTTCGATGATTTCATAACCTTCACCGTAAAGCGGAGGAAAAATAAAAATCAAAATGCTCAGGATAACCCCGCCAAGCAGGAGTTTTTGAATCGGAGATTTAATGTTTCGAAAAAAACCTTCCAGATAATTCATTCCGCGTGTAAAATAGAGTGAAACAAGCCCGCAAATCACACCCAGTAGAATCAGCCAGGGAATCCGCTCCACTGCAAACGGCTCATAAGTGGAAAACTGGAACATAAATGCCTTTCCGGTCATCACATAGGAAAGCGTAGTGGCAGTGACAGAGGAAATCAACAGGGGAACAATAGAAGTCATCGTCATATCAAGCAGGAGCACCTCCAGTGTAAACACAAATCCTGCTATTGGAGCTTTGAAAATACCTCCGATAGCACCCGCAGCACCACAACCGATCATCAGCATCATGGTTTTTTGGTCGAGTCTGAAAAATTTTCCAAGATTGGAACCGATAGCAGAACCCGTCAAAACGATTGGTGCTTCCGCTCCTACCGAACCTCCAAAACCGATTGTGACTGCACTTCCCACAATGGATGTCCATACATTGTGAAGCTTTATAATTGATTTTCGCTGCGAAATCGCGTAAAGAATCCGGGTTACCCCGTGGCTGATATCGTCTTTTACCAAAAAACGGACGAAAAGATACGTAAGCGTGATCCCCATAAACGGAAACACCAGGTACCAGACATTGACTTCATCCGGATTGAACCAACCGATAAGAAGTTTTTGAATAAAATGGATGGCTGTTTTCAGAATGTAGGCAGCTAATGATGCAAAAATTCCAACAAAAAGGCTCAGGATAAGGATAAAATGACGCTGCATGATGTGTTTCTCACGCCATGTTATCATCTTTTGATACCAGATTTTATCAACCATTTTCAGTGTCAGTGAATGAAACGCAAAGATAATGGATTTTTATTTAGAAGGAAAAATTTAGAAAGCAGTTATTAATGTACCGGAACGGAAAAATAGATAAAATTACATCCCTTTCCCTTTGAAAAGAATTTCGAGGGTTGAAAAAATGATTTTTGCATCGGTTACAAGGTTCATATTTTCCATATACACAATGTCGTAGTTAAGCCGCTCAATCATTTTATCAACCGAATCGGCATACCCGATTTTTATCGGACCCCATGAGGTCAATCCCGGGCGGATGCGGTAAATCAAGCAATAATAGGGTGCTTTCTGGACAATCTGATCTATGTAGAATTTCCTTTCCGGGCGTGGACCGACCAGGCTCATATCCCCTTTGATGATATTGAAAAACTGCGGAATTTCATCCAGCCTGTACTTGCGAAGCGTTCTTCCTACCTTTGTAATTCTTTCATCTTCCGGACTGCTCAATTTTGGCATACCATTTTCAGAATTACTGTACATAGTCCTGAATTTAAGCATGCTGAAGCCTTTTCCAAATCTTCCCATCCTTTCTTGTCTGTAAAAAACAGGTCCTTTTGAATCTGTTTTTATGATAATGGAAAAATAAAGCATAAGCGGTGAAAGTAATACCAAACCAAATATAGAAACAGCAATATCCATGGTTCGTTTCATGCAAAGCTCCCAATCCGACATGGTTGGCTGCGTCACACTCACCAGCGGATTTATACCATATTTCTGAATTTTCACCTTTCCGGTCAAAATTTCATAAAGACGCGGCGTAAACCAAATATCAACATTGTACTGGAAAAGCCGGTTGATCACTTCAAAAATCCGGTGCTCTTGCGGGTCATCCAATGCTACCACAACCTCGCTGACATTTTTATTCTCGATTAATTTCCCAACATCGAAAATATTCCCTAAAATCAATCCGGGTGCAACGTCTTTTTCGAATGATTCTACTTTTACAAAACCGACTACCGTATTAAACAACGATGTTTTTGAGATTTCTTCGGCAATTCTTTTGGCATTTTCTCCTGTTCCAACAATCAACGTATTGAAAGTCCATTCTTTGTTCTTAAAATTCCGTCGGGTATTTGCCGTTTGGATAAACCTGAAGAAAAAAGTGAAACTCAACAGCAGCACGTAAAGGACCAAAAGTGAATAGTAGTAGTAGGTATAGTCAACCACAAGGTCGTCCAGAAGCAGTACAAAGAAAATAATAACAGAAATAATGGCTGTGGTAAGCGCCGTGGAGAAAAACTCAACGAACTTGGATTCTTTTATCGGATTTACGTAATATCCGGATAGGTAATGCGCTGATAAACAAAGAATAAGGAAGAGAATGAGGTTGCTGTAATAGTTGTAATTCGGGACGAAAACTGTAATATTAGAAAATAAAATTCCGTCGTTCACAATCCGTCTGAACATCATAAAAATTACCCACACAATCAGTGCGGCTACCAAATCAAAAAATACGTACTTAAAAATGAGTATTTTTTTATTCATACAAACTATTTTCTTATAATCTCAATCACATTTCCCAGCCCGAGTTTGATAATCGAGCTTGGCT
>CAZIRA010000075.1:0-13037 GCA_964541615.1 uncultured Paludibacter sp. | reverse complement strand
AAGAACCTGACGAAAATCATCCGCTCGGACACGGAAAAGAGATATATTTTTGGTCTTTTATTGTGGCATTGATGCTTTTCAGTATGGGCGGATTGTTCTCCATTTACGAAGGCACACACAAAATCAGCGCTCACGAAGGGCTGAAAAGTCCGATGATTGCTATCGTTGTGCTGTCGATTAGTATTGTTTTGGAAGCATTTTCGCTCTACGGCTGCATTACGCAAATTAATAAAGTAAAACGGAAAGGCGTATCGCTTTGGCAATGGGCAAAAAATTCCCGTCAGAGTGAATTGGTTGTGATTTTGGGTGAGGATATCGCCGCTTTGCTTGGACTTGTGTTTGCTTTGATTGCCATTTCATTGGCTACAATTACTGGAAATCCGATTTTTGACGCAGCAGGAAGTATTTGTATCGGAGCTTTGTTGTTGGTAGTTTCTGTGTTTTTAGGAATAAAAGTAAAAAGACTGCTCGTTGGGCAAAGCGCTGAAAAAGAAATCCGCGATGAAATTTTCACTTTGCTGGATGAAAGACCGGAAGTTGCAGAAGTTCTGAACGTTATCACATATCAACTTGGTGAATATATTATGGTTTCCATCAAAGCAAAAATGACCGATGTGCAAACCGACGAAGAACTTATTAATAACATCAACACCTGCGAAAAGGCCTTAAAATCCTATAATCAGGCGATAAAATGGGTGTTTTTTGAGCCGGATTCTACAGTCTAAGGCAGATTGTCATTTTTCTATTTATACCAACTTTTAATAACAAACACATCTGTTCTTAATCATTTTGTCTTACAGTTGGTTTATTTTTGCAGATATAAATACTGAGACTATCTCATAAATTTTCAAAAATTTTCACTAAAAAAACAACGTCCTTGCGAAAAGACGTTGTTTTTTTTGTGAGAACAAATGAAGATTATTGAATATTTTTAATTAAAACTTAGAATCAAACCAACTGACAATGTCTGAACATCAGGCCCCTTGTCGTTTTTGAACAGCGGAGTCGGAGTGTATTTAGCATAAACTCCTATGTCATCCCAGCCCATCTGAGCTACATAACTCAATGAAAAGGGATTGACATTGTAGTCTTTTCCTTCTGTGACTTTGATTTTTCTGTCGCTCTCGTTTTTATATTTTACCTTGTACGAAGAGAAAGTATTTACGCCAAACAGCACACCACCCATCACGTAGAATTTATTATTGCCGGCCGGATGCAATTCCAGGTAAACCGGGACATTAATATCAAACATTCTCAATCTTGAATAATAGTATTTAATTCCTTCCGGAGCCGGTTCTACAACGGTGTTTCCTGTATTATTCACTAAGTGTGTATTGTTTCCGAGATGCAAGTTTCTCCATGTCATACCCAATCCTGTGGTCAATCCGAAATAATTGTTTACAATCGGCAATGTGTAACCAATCGGGTTGAAAGTGAACTCATTGGAAAATGCCGTTTTCATTCCGCCGGCATCGTTGTAGTCAGCAAAATTATCGTGCGTATAAAGCGCTCCGATGCCAACTCCGGTAAAATGTCCGGTCAATTGAGATTTGCGCTTTCTTTTGATAAACGGGAAGTCAAAACCGAGTTGTGAAGCTACAGAATATCTTTCGTAAGTCTGCTCGTCCGTATAAATGGCTTCGTAAACCTTCTTGTATTCGGTAGTATCCAATTTATAGACTTTTACTTTTACCTGATCGAGGCTGTCGGTAATTTCGATTTTCTTCTGATTGAAATATACAGTAGTATCTTTCAGGGCCACAGTCTGGGCGTTGATAGAGAAAGTTGCAAGCAGAAATACTGCAATGATTGATAGCGATTGAGTTTTCATAAATGTATGTTATTTTATTTTTTCTTTAATATGATTTTCAATATTTCTTCCGAGTCTTTTTCCGATTCGATATAAATCAGCGTCATTTTCCGCTCCGGCGATGTGGCTTCGTTGAATAAAACCAGGCGGAAGTACTTGCCTTTTTTGGGAAGCTGGAGGTAAATGGAACTCAAAACTCCGTTTGACACAACCTGTTTCACTTTTTTTGCCCCTTTTTGGTCTATTTCAAGGCATTGGCGTGCAAAGTCGCCTGCTTCTTTATTTCCGGATGCCATAATGCTTTTGTAAAACGTAAAGTCATAACCTTTAAGCATTTCACGGCTCATTTCCACTAGTACGGTGCCTTGCTGCTTACCGTACTTTTCAAAGACTTTATTGATTTCCAGGTCGCTCTGAGCACTCAGATTGGCCGAAAAACCAATCACGAGCAACATTACAAGCACTAAGTATTTATTTATATTTTTCATTTTTACAACTATTTTCTAATTAAAATCTATCTCTGCAAAAGCATCCAACTGCCCTTCTATCACCTGGTTTGACTGTATGTTTTCAAAATTGGATTCAAGCTCTGTATTTGCTGATAAAATGGAGTTTACAGTACTTTGTGCAAGGGTAAAAACCACCTGCTGATTGGTAGTTTTTTTTCCATCTACATAAGCGTAATTGGCTTGACCTGGCTGTGTACTAAGAAAAACTCCAAGCAATACTGCAACCATTGCAACAGCTGATGCCGTCCATTTCCAGAAATTTGGCGTAAAGGCAATTGTTTTCTCCTGTTTTTCGCTTTCAAAATATCCAAGGATTGCTTTTTCTGCTTCAAACTGCTTGGAAACATTTTTTTGAGTAAGAAAATAGCGAAGCAGTTTTTCTTCTGCTACCGAAGTTTCCCCCTCGTAATACTTCTCAATCAGCTTTTCGGCCTCCTGCGTGGAAATGATATATCGTTTTAATATTTTCATTTATGTAACAAATTATACTTATTTTGACAAATTTCACGAACTAAAACTGGTAGCAAGAAAATCAAACTACATTCCCGTTCAACCGTCTTACTATTTAACCATTCAGCTACTTAACCATTTAACCCTTCACCAACCTCAAATATTCCTCTCGCACCTTTTTTCGTGCTCTGGACAAGTTTGTCCTCACTGCCTCCATTTTTGTTCCGGTAATTTCGGCTATTTCCTCTATTTCGTATTCTTCCACATCCTTCATCGTTATTATCTGCTGTTGAAGCGTTGGAAGAGAATGGATGATGGTCCGCAGTATTTGTTCTGTATTTTTCCTTTCAAGTTGCAGATGCGGATTGTCGGCTGCTGAAAGGGAAAAATGATCATCCAGTGTTTCGTTCTGTTTCTTTATTTTTATTTTATCCAGGCAGATATTTTTTGTTACAGTCGTGGCAAACGCACCTGGATTTTCATAAGATTTCAATGTATCACGCACACGCCACAATTTGAGAAGCGACTCCTGCACAGCATCCTCCGCATCCTGCTCATCTTCAAGCAGTTTTAGCGACATGAGGAATAGCTGTTGACGCAACGGCAGTATTTCTTTCTTAAATCGTTCCGAGCCCATGTATCTTAATGACGAATCAGATTTGAAAACATTACATCAAAAATTGATTTTTTTGAAAATATTTTTCAAAGGTAAGGAAAAATGAAAGCAAATCATCCGGAAATTTTATAAAAGCAGGAATGATTAGATATTCTGATTATCACTGTATTTAGAATAATGCGGACTTATAAAACCTGAATTATTTCCCCATCCATTAACATTTTTTAGAAAATAATATTTTGATAATTAATTAATTAACTGTTTCTTTGTGTACGTACACAAAACATCTTCAATTATAATCTACTTTTTATCATCAATCAAATGAATCGCAGAAATTTTATCACAACAGCAGGTACTGCCGGAGTCGGAGCGCTCCTTAGCTCCATACCGGGAGTAGCGGCAGCACAGAAAAAATCGAATCAGAAAACAGCCTCGAAAAGCTCCAAAACAAGAGTTGCAATAGTTGGAACCGGATCTCGCGGTACCCGCATGTGGGGAAAAACAGTTATCGATAATTATGGCGATCTGGTGGAGTACGTCGGACTTTGCGACACAAACATCGGCAGAATGGAAGCTTCCAGGAATTACATGGGTGCAACTTGCAAGACCTACACCGATTTTGACCTGATGATGAAAGAAACAAAGCCTGAAATCCTCATTGTCACAACCATGGACTCGACTCATGATGAATTCATTATCAAAGGTTTGAACTACGGGAGCAATATCCTAACGGAAAAACCGATGACAACCGATGAGGTAAAATGTCAGGCAATCCTCGAAGCACAGCGGAAATCCGGAAAAGAAGTAATTGTTACTTTTAACTATCGTTTCTCTCCTCATCGTGCTAAAATTTGGGAACTAATTAATTCAGGTGAAATCGGTGAAGTAACTTCGGTTGATTTCCACTGGTATCTGGATACAAGCCACGGAGCTGATTATTTCCGCAGATGGCACAGAAAACGTGAATTCGGAGGATCACTTTGGGTTCATAAAGCATCGCACCACTTTGACCTGCTCGGATGGTGGCTCGACTCTGAACCGGAGGAAGTTTTCGCCTATGGAGCATTGGAATTTTATGGAAAAAACGGAAAACAGCGTGGCACAAACTGCCGTACATGTTCATTCAAAAACAGCTGTGATTTCTATTGGGATGTAAATAAAAACGAATACTACAAAATGCTCTATACCGACAATGAGCAACACGACGGCTACCTGCGCGACGGATGCGTTTTCAAAGAAGACATCAATATCTTTGACAAAATGTGTGCTTCGATCAAGTACGCCAGCGGTGTACAGGTTTCTTATTCACTCACCGCTTATTCTCCATACGAAGGCTACCGCATAGCTTTCAACGGCACAAAAGGCCGCATTGACGCCTGGATTCAGGAGAGCAATCCGGTTCACGACGGCGAATACGATGAAATCATGATTACCCGCAATTTTGGAAAAAGAAATTACATTCGGATTCCGCAAGCCGAAGGTCATGGTGGCGGCGACAAACTGATGCACGACAAAATCTGGAAGAAAATCAAAGAAGATCCGTTCAAACAAACTGCCAATCTTCGCGATGGAGCATTCGCCATTCTGACTGGAGTAGCTGCGCGGAAAAGCTGTGATTCAGGCAAACCGATAAAAATAGCTGATCTGACCGATTTGAAACCTGCAGGTAAGAAGTTGAATGGTTAAGTGGTGTTTTAGTTGAGTGGTTGAATGGTTGATTAGTTAATTAGTTAATACGTTCATAAGTTTACACGTTTATCTATTTATTGTCTTATTTGTGAAATTCGCTTTAATTTGTGTAATTTGTATTCAATCGTAAATTGTTAAATTGTAAATTGTAAATCAAAAAGTCTGATGTTTAAAAAAATATTTTTCTTGGCTTTTGTAACAGTACTTTTTTGCCAGGCAGCCCTATCTGCACCTTTCAGAACGGATTCTCTCTATTCAAAATGGATAATCGATTCAAGAATGGGTGATTTCAGAAATAAGACAAAAACCGAACGTTTCCTCACTCCATACAATACTTCAAGCACAGCCACGTGGGATTATGTGCCTGGACTGGTTGCAAAAGCTATTTTGAAAGCTTGGGAACAATATAAAGACAAACCTTGGAGTGCGTATTATTTTACAGGAATTCAAAACTATGCGGATAATATCTCCATGGTTTTGGGACCCAGCAACATCGATGATTTGAATGCTGCGAAAATTTTCTTTGAGCTCTATCGTGGTGCACTTGATAAAGGTCAGCAGGCAAAAGCCTGGAAATACAAAACAGACGCAACCACTTGCCGCAACAAACTCAAGTACGAACATACACGTATCAAAGCTCCGCTGCCGGGAGCGGGTGGATTTTGGCACAAAAGTCAGTATGTCAACCAGATGTGGCTCGATGGGCTTTACATGGGACCGTCACTCTATGCCGAGTGGCAGGGAAATTTCGGAAATGAATTGGGAGAAACAGATAATCTGCAATCCTGGAATGATATTGCACTTCAGTTTGACACCGTTTTTCATTACACGTGGGATCCGGTGAAAAAGTTGAATTACCATGCCTGGTCGGCCGAACCGCTGAACAAAGCATCCAACTTCTGGGCTGATCCTGCTACCGGGAAATCGATGGAATTCTGGGGACGCGGCGTTGGCTGGTTTTTCGCTGCTTTGGTAGATGTGCTGGAGTATATGCCTGCCAATCATCCTGCCAGAATGCGTTTGGCAGAATATACGCACAAAGTGGCAGACGGATTGGCGGCACGCCAAGACACATCGGGATGCTGGTATCAGCTTCTTCAATACGATGATTCGATGAAAGGAACTTCCTGTAACATCAGCAACTATTTAGAAAGCTCGGCTTCGTCCATGTTTACTTACGCATTTTACAAGGGCATCCGGCTTGGCATTCTTGATAAAAACACCTATTCGCCAATCGCAGATAAGGCCTACAAAGGGCTGATTGAAACATTTGTGGTGGAAGAGCCGAACGGAAAAATCAAACTGATTCAAAGCTGTGAATCGGCCGGACTGAGCGGGTCGCGTAAAGGTGACGCGAATTACTACCTCTGCGGAAGCGATGTTGCCATTCACAACGATACCGAAGGAAAAGTGCTGGGACCATTTATCATGGCAAGTTTGGAGTATGAAAAAGTTGAAAAATTGGGAACCGGAGTAAAAAATGCAAAAAAAAAGTGTTTTTTATTTGGAAGGAAGAAAAAACGTTAGTGATTTTTTCTGAGGACGATGTGATTAATAATGTTGAAATTTTAGATTTGCAAGGCAGAGTAATCACTACAAAACACGGGAACCTTCAAAAAAATATTGAATTGGATATTCAACATGTACCTAAAGGCATTTACATCGTAAAATCTGAAACTGATGCAATGAAAATCAGCGTAAGATAATCAATTGATTCATTCTTTTTAGAAACGTGTCTGAGATCCAGGCACGTTTCTTTTTTTGAGAGAATGTAGCAATGGAAATTAGAAATTCGTTTTCACCAATTTTACCATCGTTTCACATTTATCAAAATATTTTCACACAAAAGCAACAACGAATCAGATTTTTATTCTTAAATTTGTAAACAAACACCTGACTCGACCTTATGAAAGCAATGATCTTCGCTGCCGGCTTCGGCACCCGGCTCAAACCTATCACCGATATACTGCCCAAAGCACTTGTTCCAATACACGGTAAACCGCTTTTGGAGCACATTGTGGAGAAATTGATAAAAGCCGGAGTGGATGAAATCATTGTGAATGTTCACCATCTGCCTGACAAAATCATCGATTTTATCAAAGTAAAAGACTATTTCGGAATCCATTTTGAAATTTCAGATGAACGTGAAAACATCCTCGATACCGGTGGCGGAATCAAAAAAGCATCCCAATTTTTCTCGGATGGAAAGCCATTTCTGGTTCACAATGTGGACATTCTTTCCAATGTCGATTTAAATGAAATTTACGATCAGCACCTCCAGGATCCGGAAAGACTGGCTAGTCTCGTGGTTAATTTCAGGCCGACGAACCGCTACCTGCTGTTTGATGAAGCCATGCAGCTTCACGGCTGGGTAAACACTCAAACCCAGCAGACCAAACCCTGCCAAGGCATGGACACAACTGCATTTCAAAAATTTGCTTATGCGGGAATCCAGGTGGTTTCTCCCAAGATTTTTCAATTGATGGAAGAGGAACCTGAAAAATTCCCCATCATCGATTTTTATCTCAACCATTGTTCAAATGAAAAAATCATCGGATTTGTTCCGAAAAATCTACAGATTCTTGATGTTGGGAAAATCGATGCACTTGAAAAAGCAGAGGAATTTGTATTTATCTAGAGTAATAGAATATTTATTTCCATAATAAATCAGATTCTTCATTCCCAAAAAGCAAATTTACAAATTTCTTATTCTGCATTCTTACAATTTTGTAAAATAACTAATTTGCACATTTACAAATAAATTCTTACCTTTGCGTGCTTTTTTGTAAAAAGAAGTGTGATGGGAAATTAAGCGACTAATCACTTAAAAACTAAACGCTTAAATTTTGAGTAACACAATTTATTATTTTTCTAATGAAAACATTCAAACTATCCGGAGAAGCTCGCGAAGAGCTTGGAAAAAAAGCAACCAAAGCCGTTCGCAGATCAGAAGCTGTTCCTTGCGTACTATACGGCGGAAAAGAAAACTTCCACTTCACAGTAACACAAAGTGATGTTCGCAAATTGGTCTACACACCAGATGTTCTTATCGTTGACCTGACCGTTGGAAGTACCAACACAAAAGCTATCGTTAAGGAACTTCAGTTCCACCCAGTTACTGACAAACTTACCCACATTGATTTCCTTGAAGTGAACGCTGAAAAACCAGTTGTAATCGAAATTCCGGTGAAACTTACAGGCTTGGCTGAAGGTGTGAAAGCAGGGGGTAAACTCAGTCTTGAAATGCGTAAACTAAAAGTTAAAGGAATTTACACTGATCTTCCGGAAAACATCACAGTTGACGTAACAAATCTTGGTTTAGGTAAATCTATCCAGGTTGGCAAACTTTCTTACGACAAATTCGAACTGCTTAATACTAAAAACGCTGTCGTAGCTCAGGTGAAATTGACTCGTGCTGCACGTGGTGCTGCTGCTGCCGCTGCTTCCGGTAAATAGTAACGAATGAAATACTTAATTGTTGGTTTGGGGAATATCGGTCCTGAGTACCATAATACCCGCCACAACATAGGATTCACAATATTGGACGCGTTTGCTAATGCGTCCAATGTTTTTTTTACAGACAACCGTTACGGTGCTACTGCCGAGGTGAAGCTGAAAGGGAAAACTTTGCTCCTGCTGAAACCTTCTACTTTTATGAATTTGAGTGGAAATGCGCTACGTTACTGGATGCAGAAGGAAAATATCCCGATTGAGCGGGTGCTGATTTTGGTGGATGATATTGCATTGCCGTTTGGAACGTTAAGGTTGAAGCCGAAAGGTTCCGATGCTGGTCACAACGGACTGAAAAATATTCAGGAAATTCTCGGGCACAGCAACTACAACCGCCTTCGTTTCGGCATTGGCAACGGATTTCCGAAGGGAGGACAAGTTCATTACGTCCTCAGCCGATGGACAGACGAGGAAGCTGAAAAGCTCTCCGAAAGATCCGAAAAAGCAGGCGAAATCATCAAAAGCTTTTGCCTGGCCGGTGTGCAGAATACGATGAATGAATATAATAATAAGTGAACCCCTAACCCCTAAAGGGGAATATTTTTTAGATGTATTCAAAGTTATAGCATAGTCTAATAAAAACTCTTCAATTTTTAGTTATTCGTATTATAAGCAAAATCCCCCTTTAGGGGTTAGGGGTTTTATTAATGGAAATAAGAATCGACAAATGGCTTTGGGCTGTGAGACTTTACAAAACACGAAGTCTGGCTTCCGAAGCTTGTAAAAAAGGGAAAGTGCTTGTGCAAAATGTGCAGGTCAAACCTTCACGTGTCGTAAAAGTTGGTGATATCATTCAAATCAAAAGAAATCCGGTGCTTTATTCGTTCAGAGTTTTGGCCTTGGCTCAAAACCGGATGAATGCCAAATTGGTTCCGGAATTTATGGAAAATGTAACCACTCCTGATCAATTGGAATTGATTGAGCTTGGTAAAATCGCTTCACAAACCGGACGTGCTCGTGGAGCCGGGCGCCCCACCAAAAAGGAAAGACGTGATATGGAAGATTTCTTCGAGCCGTTTTTCTTTGATGATGAAGATGATTAATGGTGAACGGACATTCCTGTCCGTTATTAATAAAAAAAAGGGCAAATTTGCCCGTTTTTTATTTTAAATCGCTTCCGTTTTTTTCTTCAACCACTTACGTTCTTTTTCAGAAAGCTGTGGTGATAAGTTCTTCGCCACTTGCTGATGGTAGTCATTCAG
Source organism: uncultured Paludibacter sp. (assembly GCA_964541615.1). Lineage (GTDB taxonomy): Bacteria > Bacteroidota > Bacteroidia > Bacteroidales > Paludibacteraceae > UPXZ01. The sequence goes on along the minus strand of CAZIRA010000075.1, from coordinate 3,251 downwards.
CCATTTCCGCTCTTTGTCGGTCAGCATATCTTTGTCGATCAATTTGGTGTCAATATAGCAAAGTGTCAGCGTTTCAAATTGTAAAAACTGTCCGAATTCGGTTTTTTCAGCAGGAATTACCTGTACTAAATTTTCAATCCTTATTCCGTATTTATCCGTTCTGTAAAGTCCAGGCTCATTGGAAAGAATCATGCCCGGAACGAGCGTAATAGGATTTTCGTCCATTCGGATGTTTTGCGGGCCTTCGTGCACATTCAGAAAATGACCGATTCCGTGCCCGGTTCCGTGTCCGTAATTGATAGCTTCATCCCACATCGCTTTTCGAGCCAAAATATCCAGTTGCGAGCCGCGCGTGTTCACAGGGAATTTTGCCATAGCCAACTGAATATGCCCTTTCAGCACCAAAGTATAGTCTTTCTTAGCTTTCTTAGAAGGTTTTTTCAGTGCTACGGTACGTGTAATGTCGGTTGTTCCATCCAAATACTGTCCTCCTGAATCGAGCAGAAGAATGCCTTCTTTTTTGATTTCTGCATCGCTTTCAGGCGTGGCTTTATAGTGGACAATAGCGCCGTGACCGCCGTAACCGGCAATGGTTCCAAAACTTTCTCCCTTGAATCCTGATTGGTCTTCGCGGAAAGAACGAAGCTTGTTGGAAATGGAAATTTCGGTCAATTTTTCTTTGCCAAGATTCTTTTCGAGCCACATAAAGAAGCGCGTCATTGCCACACCGTCTTTGATCATCGCCTTACGGACTCCGTTCATTTCCACTTTGTTTTTCACTGCTTTCAGTTTGAAAACTGGCGACATGGCTGTACGTTTGGTACATTCGGCAGGAATAGCTTCAAAAAGCGACTGGTTGAATTTTCCGCCATCGACCAAAACAGCCTTCGTTTTTGCTATTTTACCAAGTTCATTTTGAATTTCAAAATAGTCTTTGACAACGATATTATTGTCATCCAGATACTGTTTTGTTTTATCATTTATTTTTTCAGGAGCAATAAAAAGTTGCGCTGAATCTTCGTCTATCAACGCATATGCAATCACCACCGGATTGTAATCCACGTCGTTTCCGCGGATATTAAACAGCCATGCGATATCATCCAAAGCCGACATCACAAACACATCTGCATGCAGTTTTTTCATCTCTGCTAGAAGTTCGTTTATTTTCTCGACAACCGATTTTCCGGTATATTTTTCATCAAAAACAAAAAATGGATTTTTCGGCAATTCCGGACGGTCAGTCCAGACTTTTTTCAACAAATCAATCGAAACCAATTCGATTCCGCTCATAGCAAGCTGTGTTTTCATTCCTGCAAAAGCATTTACCGAAAACATTTCTGCATTTACAGCCACTTTATCTCCCTTTTTCAGCTCTGATGCAAGCCAGGGAATAATTTCCAACGTTTCGGGCTCTCCTTGTTTCATCAACTGAATATCAGTGCCTCTCAATTGGTCGGCACCTTGTAGGAAATAACGGCTGTCAGTCCACAGTCCGGCTTTATCCAAAGTCAAAGCCACCGTTCCTGCCGAGCCATCGAAACCGCTGATCCACTCTCTCTCTTTCCAAAAATCGGCGATATATTCACTGGCGTGCGGATCGGTGCCGGGAATAATACACGCCGAAGCGCCCGCCTCTTTCATTGTCTGACGCAATGCGCTTAATCGTTCGTTAATTTGTGTCATGTTATTTAGACTTTTAGATTTTTTGAATTTGACATTTTAGTTTGAAGTCGGAAGTTTGAAGTACGAAGATACAAATCAATTTTATTTGATTCAATTCGTGTAACTTTGAGTCAAAGACAAAGATATAAAATATTAATTGTTAAATTTCGCCTTATTAAACTTGATTAACAAAAACATTTTTCCTTATTATTCTTTATTGAGAAACAATTCTTTGTCAAATCATGTTTTGAGAAAAATGATTCTTAAATAACACTTTCAAAAATACTCTTGCATATTTATTTGGAAATAAAAAAAAATCCGTAAGTTTACATTTTTCAAATCGCTCACAAAAAGCTTTAAAAAAACAGTCTTAAAATACAGAAACCATGAACAAGTGCGAATTTATTAAGAAGAGTTTGCTTGGGGCTGTAGCTCTTGGAACGTCGGGATTAAGCATAACCGCACTTGCAGAAACCTCCTAAAACCTCCTAAATTCAAGACTTTGAAAAGAAAATTAGGTAAAACCGGACTTGAAATTTTCCCCGTGGTTTATGGTGGAATCGTTTCAAGTCAGGACGGTCAAAAAGCTTCTGACAATTACGTGGCGTGGGCGATTGACAGGGGAATTAACTACTTTGACGTGGCTCCATCGTACGATGATGCCGAAGAAAAGCTCGGAATTTCACTGAAACCTTTTCGAAAAAAAAAATTATTTGGCATGTAAAACCACCAAACGGATGCGTCCCGATGCTGAGAAAGAGTTTGATAGATAGTTAGAACTGCTTCATAGTGAGTATTTTGACGTGTGTCAAATTCACAACATCAGCCGAGCCGAAGAAGTGGAAAAATTTTTTGGTCCTGATGGAATCATGGAAATGATTGAGGCTAAAAAAAACGGGGACGAATCCGGAACGTTGGATTTTCGGCACATTCGGAGGAGCAAGCAATTCACGCAATGGATTTGTATGATTTTGACACACTGATGTTTCCGATTAACTGGCAGATGATAAAACGGGACGCCTGGGGAACAAAAGCCATTGCAGAAGCAAATGTGACATGGGAGTGCTGGCTATCAAGGGATTGGCTCACCGTAGCTGGTAGGAAGATGAGAAGAAAGATTCGCGCTATCAAAAATCCTGGTGTAAGCCGATTGATCTGGAAAATACTACTTTGGGAGTTTCTGCACTAAAATTTTCGATTCAGGCAGGTGCGGATTTCATCATACCTCCAGGCGATTTTCGGAATTTTTCATTTTGCGTGGATCATATTGAAGAAATTTTGACAAAACCATTGTCTAGAAAAGAAAAATCCATATTGGATAATGAGTTTTTAGCCGTAAAAGACTACCCGTTTTTTAATCCAAGGACATAACACCCCTATCCCTACTAGGGGCTAACTGCAAATATTACGTACAAATTCTCATAAAATAAAAAAAATTATATCTTATTCCCCTTTGGGGGTTATGGGTCTTATATTATGAATTTCATCAATCAACCACTCAAAATAAAAAAAATTATATCTTATTCCCCTTTGGGGGTTATGGGTCTTATATTATGAATTTCATCAATCAACCACTCAAAATCAAAAAC
>CAZIRA010000074.1:2397-13059 GCA_964541615.1 uncultured Paludibacter sp. | reverse complement strand
ACATTTGGAAATTTCGAAAAAGAAGAATAAAGTGATATATTCTGCTGCCGTTCAAGGGCAGAACGAAGGAAAAATCATTGTTTTCAAGCAAACAAAATCAGGTGAAACAGTAATTTTCGAAAATCCGAAATACGATTTCCCAAGCAAAATAGAGTACACCAAACTAAACGAGAATGAGTTGAAAGTTAGTCTTTTTGCCAAAGATAAAGATCCGATTGAATATAAAATGATCAAACTGTACCATCAGTCACAGTCAAAAGATTCTACCATCAAGAACCCAAATTACAACGCTTCATTGGCCAAAAAATTAGGCGGAGATGATTACGGAATGAAGGGATTTATCCTGGTAATACTGAAAACCGGGACCAATACTTCAACCGACAGAAATTTTATCAATGAGCAGTTCAGAGGGCACATGGAAAACATAAACCGACTGGTCGATGCCGGAAAAATGATAGTTGCCGGACCGCTTGGAGAAAACGATAAAACCTATCGGGGAATTTTCATACTGAATGCAAGCATGGACGAAGCCAAAGAATTGATGCAGACCGATCCTGCAATCAAAGCTGATTTGCTTGATGTCGAGCTTTATGATTGGTACGGCTCAGCAGCTTTGCCAGAATATTTGGATGCATCGGATAAAATTTGGAAGGAAAAACCATAAAATTTCACTAACAAAAAGACAAAAAATAGAAATATGGCTGAATTAAAAACCAAGCAAACCGAAGCTGATGTATTCGAATTCATTGATGCATTTGCCAACAACGAACAGAAAAAACAGGATGCCCGCACGCTCGTAAAAATCATGCAGGATTTCACCGGCTACGAACCAAAAATGTGGGGGCCAAGCATAATTGGATTTGGGCACTATCACTACAAATACGATAGCGGACACGAAGGAGATATGCCGGTGGTGGGATTTTCACCCAGAAAATCAGCAATTTCGCTCTACGTTTACTGCGGAACAGAAAAACAAAACGAGCTTCTGAAGAGTTTAGGCAAATTCAAAATGGGGAAAGCGTGTATTTACGTCAATAAACTTTCGGACATTAATCTGGATGTATTGAAAGATTTAATGGGTACGACCATCGAATTTTTGAGAACAAAATACAAATAATAAACCTCGAAAGACAGTCTTCTTCCGAGGTTTATTTCATATTCTCTGCGAATTTATTTTAATTCTTTGTACTCAAACCAGTCAAAATCTGCGTATGAATTATTTTCTACGCTGCTTTGAGCAAACATTCCAAGATAAACACCTGTAAACCCGCCTGCAGTTTCTGAACTCAAGAATCGAATGTCTATCTCACCCATTTTATGGTAGGTTTTGTCATCTGTCGAGTAATAATAAGTATACAAATCGTTTCCTCCTACCATTCTCAAGTACAATTTATTTCCCTTCACCGGAATCTCTTTTTCATGATGCTTCAAAACTCCGAGGTTATAGACAAGCGAGATTGAGTTTCGATTGTTTTTCTTTTTCACAAACAAATCGTAATGATAATTATTTGACATATAGGTGGTTAATCCAGCTTCTGAACCATTTTTCAAGTTTTTGAAATCGAGCAATGCCGTAGCTTGAAATTTGATGTGCTGCTGCCTTCTTCCCAAGAAAGTAGGAGAATCAATTTCATCAATCGAAATGGTTGAAGCTTTCAATCTCAAATGTCCTTTTCGCTCGGAAGTGGAGTAATTTTTTAGGTTTGGATTGCAGATAAAATTCCACTCAAAACCCAATTTTTCATTATCAAAATCATCTTTTGCTGGTTTTTCTGGATTTTTCACTTGTGGCAGCGTTTTTACATTCATTTCCAATGAAACTGTTCCGTCACTGTTTATCACCGGCCATTGCTTTTCCTCCCAATTCATCGGAGCAAGGAATGTCTCGCGACCAAGCACGTGATGTGTGTACGACTGAGGGCGGAAACCGAGAAAAACTGTCCACCAAGAGCCGTCGTGAGCCTGAATAAAATCTGCATGACCAGTGCCCTGAATGGGATTGCTGGCCGCGTTTTGATTGATGTGGGTCAGTATAGGATTGGCAGGATTTGAATCGTAAGGTCCGAACAACGACCGGCTCCGCGCGATAGTCACTTTGTGACCGTATTCTGTACCTCCTTCGGCCACCAACAGGTAGTAGTAGCCGTCCTTTTTGTAAATATGAGGAGCTTCGGTGTGGCGTGCGCCCGTTCCATTCCAAATTAGTCGTGATTCAGTGAGTTTTTTACCCGTTTTTATATCAATTTCGCACAGGAAAATTCCAGAATTGGTTGACATGAAATAAGCTTTTCCATCCTCTTCAAAGAAAATATCAGGATCGATGCCGCCTTGATCCACCCAAAGCGGATCCGACCATTCTCCAGCAGGATCATCGGCTGTGACGTAGAAATTTCCCTTGTCAGAAACATTGGTGGTAATCATGTAGAAAGTGCCGTTGTTATAGCGGATGCTCGGTGCGTAAATTCCGCCCCAGAAACCGGTTTTCACCAATTTCAACTGCGATGGACGCGTCAGGCAGTGCCCGATGCTTTTCCAATTAATCAAGTCCTTGCTGTGATGAATCGGCACGCCGGGAAAGTACTGAAAACTGCTGTTGACCATGTAATAGTCATCTCCCACCCTGCAAACGCTCGGATCGGGATAAAAACCGGGCAAAACCGGATTTTGATAACCTTGAGAAAAGAGAGAAATAGAAACGACGATGCTAAACAGCATTGAAAGGCAAAACTGCTTCATAGTATCAGATTAGTTGATGGTCAATTGTATTGCGGAGAAAATTTACTGTTTCGCTGGCTCAGTGGTTTTCTTCAATTCTGCCGGTTTTTGAGCTTTCAAAGGAACAGCCGTGTGATCCCAGGTTTCTTCAAATTCCCAGTTCTTCATTAACGTCAGTTTTTTAGAATAGTAGAATACTTCCTCCGGCTGTCTCTTTTCAAACACATTTCCGGTGTCCCATTTTCCATTTTTATTGTTATCCAAAAACATTCTAACGTAATAATCTCCAGGTTGCAGATACTCGATTTTCGTACCAGACTGCTGAGCAGGTGCCTCTCTAACCACTTTATCATCTTTACTTAAAACTTGGAGAACGGCTCTTGGATCAAATTTTTCCAATACTAATTTTAAACTTGAATATTCTTCCAGCGACTTTACTTTCAGTTCATTTTTCAAGTTATCGTTATGCAGATTGTAAATATTGACAAAAGTGGCCGAGTCAATTACCAATTGATAGGTCTTTTCAGGCATCCATTTGTGATTTATGACGTAATTCATCCCCACAGAATCTATTTTTTCCAACGTAAAATCAATAGGAACCAGCAAAGTATCAACAAGTTGTGATAGTTTGACTTTTGAGATATCGTAACTTTTTATTGGAGTGCTGAAACTGATTGTAACAGGCTTATACACATCAAAATTTGACGAAAGATTGGTTGCAATGTTCAGAAACTCTTTCTTTTTTCCTGTCGCCGGTGGTTGCTGTGCCTGAGTACGACCTGTAGCCCGTCGCATAAAGAAATTGATCGTATCTGTCTGCGGTTGAAGTTTGAAAACCGAGTCGGACTTCAGGTATTTCAATTCAAGCGAAATCGTGTCTTTTTTTATGAGCAACGAATCAGCTAACCAAAGCGTCAGAGAATCAAGCCTTTCGTTTTTTTGAAGGTACATTCCTCCATTCCAACTCACATTCAACGGGCGGATTTCGGGTTCTTTTTCATTGAATGTATTGAAAAACAGATTCAATTTATTCGGTTCTGTCCGTTCTGTTTTAGCCAAATATTGTCGCTTGGAATCATCCTTAAAATACTTGAGTACCAAATTATTAGGAAGATAACGAATGGCATTAACCGAACGGATAGAATCGACCGTCACACTATCTTTCCAAATCGTATCCTGGCGGATGTACTCCTCCATGCTCGTTTCAAACACAGCATCTATAAACGCAGCGCCTTCTCCTTTTTGATAAAAATAATCGCGGTTCAAATCACCGAGCGCATACACGCGGTATTTGTTTTGCTTAACGTTGTAAACGGTAAATTTTCCCTCATCACCTGAACGAGTCACTCGATTGAACGGTTTGGAAACATAAACAGAATCGGTCAAATCGCTGTGAATTCCCACCATAATCCCTTTCATAGGATTCAAATCTTCTGCATTTATCAATATTCCTGATATTTGAAGCGTGTCAATTTCATCACCCGTAGCAAATGAAAAAACATAATTCTTCAGAATGTTTCCTTCGTTATTATCCACAACTGCATCGCCAAAATCGATGGAATAGGTCGTACTTTCCAGCAGTGTATCTTTGAATTCAACGACTAATCTTTTGCCGTAAGATCTGATGTCGGGATTGGTACGCTGAGGCGGAGAAATGATAACGTTTGTAGCAATATCCTTCAGATTGATGTTCTCGTCAAACTCAATCTCTATGCGGTTTTTGGTCACATTGACCGATTTATCTGCCGGAGTCGATTTCAGCATTTTTGGCGGCACTTCGTCCTTCGGGCCACCTTGTGGTCCTTGTCCGCGGTTGGCACAGGCATAAAGGAGCAATACGGCAAGTAAAGTACCGATAATGTATTTTATTTGAAAGATATTTTTCATTTTATTTTGTAACTCCTTAATTTTAAGGTGTTTTATAATTCATTTTCTACCTGTGAGACGGATTTTCATTCCTACTCAGCAACTTGTGTCCTACCCTGCATTGCAGGCATTTTTTTTCGTCGCAATAATTCTTTTTCAATTGCAGATAAGCTTGAGAATCGAGAGCATTTTTACTTGGGAAACCAAGCTTGCTCCAGTTCCTGATGATTGAGTTGTTTTCGGCAGGAATATGTTCGAGCAGTTCAAGCGACTTTTCTACATCTCCGCCATTTCTTTTTGCATGCATAAAAAGAAAAGGCACTACTGTGTTAATTATCAACACATCAATTGAATTTTTTCCGATTTTTTTTCTGGAAAACGGACTTTTCGTACCAAACAAAAAGTGATTTTTCCAATAATCAGAAACTTCAACAACAAATAATTCTCTCAGATCCCTGATTTTCTCAGTCAGAATAATCTTTGAAAACAACTTGGTTGAATTATGAATCAGTGATGCAAACTGAGCTAATCGGATGTGCGGAAAATTATCCGGTCGAAGTCGGAGCAGTTTCCAATTCGATGCTTCAATCGGAGTCAACTTATACTTGCTTCGCAAAAAGAAAAACTCTTTTTTCAAAAATTTTTGATACTCATCTACAGGTTCTTCCTCCAAAAAACCGGCTTGTCCAAACAACAGTGCTTCAATTAACCGAAGATCATCCTTGTGCTTTGCCAGCAAATTAACGGGAAGCGATTTTGCAAGCATTTCAAAAGCCTGGCTGTTCGTGCCAAATCCGAAACTACGCGCCAGAGATATGTAGAATGCTTCTTCCCAATGATTGGTAGTCTGCTCAAGCAATTGCTCTATATCCAGTGATTTTCTTTCAAGTCGTTCAATCAGCAGTGCATTTTTCCAACTACTCATCAAAAACGGCGGAAGTAAACCTATTTTATCTTCACATGGAATCCATTTCTTTGCATTCAACAGCTCTTCGTAATTCTTTTGAATGTACTCCGGCACAATCAATTCCAATTGAAATATTTTCTCACCGCTTGTCCTGAAAATATCCATATCAGCAAGACCAACTACATGCAAAATCACATTATCGTACGCTTTGTCTTTGTGGTGATGGTGCTTCAACCAATCTGAACTCTCGTTGTGAATCTCTACATTGCCCGCCCAGTACGTATCTCCGATTTTAAGTTTTGCATTGAAAAAATCGGGTCCTGCATCAGTATTCGGTTTTCCCACATCAATAACTTCAACCGATTGTCCGTCAGTGGTTTTCAGTTCCTGTATTGAGAATAACCTAAACTGCCAAAAGTAATGTAAAATGGATTCTTTCATGGTGTGGATAATTGTTATTTCGTTGAATAGCTGATTCGTTAAATGGTTAATACAATCCAAACTATACGACTATTCGACTACTTAACTATTCAACTACTTAACTACTCAACTATTTATTTATTCAACCAAACTGCAAATCTCATAACCTTCTTCTTTCCAAAATTCCAAAGCTTTGGGCAGTGCAGCCAACATGTTTTTTTCGGCTTTCAAAGAATCGTGAAAAATTACAATTGAGCCGTTCCGCGTCCGTTTTTTCACCTCCTTCAAAATAGCATCCGGAGTCACTTTCGAATCAAAATCGTAAGTAATAAAATCCCACATTATGATTTTGAAGTCTTTTTTCAACGTCCGTATCTGACTTAGTTTTATTCTTCCATGAGGCGGTCTGAATAAGTTGCTGTGTACGTATTCATCAGCTTTCCAAACATTTTTCACATAATCCTGAGTACTACTTTTATACCCTTTCAAGTGGTTGAAGGTGTGATTTCCAACCGTGTGCCCTCTCCGTTTCACTTCCCGAAAAACTTCGGGGTATTTCTTTACATTTTCACCCACACAAAAAAAGGTGGCCTTTACACCGAATTTATCTAAAATATCCAGAACCAAAGGCGTAACTTTCGGATTTGGCCCATCATCAAACGTGAGATAGACCGACTTTTCATCCGGATTGATCCGCCAGATGGGAGTTCGCCATATTTTTTGGATATAATCAGGAACCTGACGCATTCACCGGGCTTTTATCTCATGTTAAATTTATTGGCAAACGTTTCAAAATCTTTCAGGTATTTGTCAAAGATGTTTTTAGCATCAAATTGATTGCTGAACTGAAGGACTTGATTAAGCACTGCCATTTCGTGACCAATGGAGTTGCTTGCCACATTCTGCTGTGATGGCTTTAAGCTGGCGTACCATGTCAGGTATTCCACACTCTTAATAGCCACTTGTTCCAAAATTTTATCTCCTTCGGCTTTCATACCCACTTGGTAATAATATACTGCCAGCAGATTTGAACTGAAATCGTGAGGAACAGTCTCTGAAGGAATCACTTTTGCTACGTAATTCAACACTTCTTTTGCACGAACAGTATCCCCTTCGTTGATAAGCGCTTCCACAAGATAAGAGAATGCGATCCGATGGGTTTTGCACATACGCAGGATATTGTCGTCCAGGTAAACTTTTGGATTTTCAATGCCGCCAAATTTGAACCTGGTCATCATGTTTTCGTACATTTTTTTGGTATTCACGTTCGTTTTACTGCTGTCGCGCTGTGCCACAGGAAGGATCTGCATGGCCAATCCTGTACGTTCAAAGTATTTGTTCAAGCTGGAAGGATAGAATTCTTCACCAACGGTTACGCACATATACATCGGGCGTTCCCATTTGTTTTCTTTTATCATTTCCATCACCATTGATTCGCCTTTGAATACGTTACGTGGCAGCTCGAAGGTAATCTGAGGAAGAATTTCTCCTTTTCTTTCCGGTGTCACAGTTCCTGTTTTCACCACTTCATCAGCATTTACAGGTAAAAAGAGTGTAGAAGACGGATAGAATCCGTCACCTTCAATTTTGAAATCGGGATCGTCGCTCTTGATTATTTCAAATGCATCAATCATGTTGAAAGGTTGTCCTTTCGTCAGGTCCTGAACAGTAAGCACATCGTTCTTTCCGGATATATAATCTTTCTTTTCCCAGGAAATAGGCAGCGGAGCTGATTCGTAGGCTCCCCGTTTCATTTGATCAATGTACCAGTCTGTCGGCAAATAGCTCAGGTTACAAACGCGCACATCGGTTCGCACGCCTTCCACCTCCTGGTTGTACCAAAGCGGGAAAGTATCGTTGTCGCCGTTGGAGAAAAGGATGGCATTTTTATCGACAGAATTCAGGTAGTTTTGTCCGAAATCACGTGCTGTTGTACGTCCGCTGCGGTCGTGGTCGTCCCAGTTTTGAGCGGCCATCAGCACCGGAATTCCCAGGCAGGCAACTGTTGCGATCATTGCACTAACGTTTTTGGGCAATATTTTTTCCAGTAATCTGGCAATTCCAACCACACCAAGTCCAATCCAGATGCTGAAAGCATAGAACGATCCGGCGTATGCATAGTCGCGCTCGCGAGGCTGATACGGTGTCTGGTTCAGATAAACCACAATGGCCAAGCCTGTGAGGATAAACAGCATCATAACTACCCAGAATGAGTGATTTCCTTTTTTGCCTGAATTCAGCAGGTAGAAAATTCCTATCAATCCCAGAATCAGCGGAAGCATGAAATATACGTTGCGTCCTTTGTTTTCTTTCAATTCGGAGGGAAGCAGCGTTTGATCGCCAACCAGCATGTTGTCTATAAATTTGATTCCGGTAATCCAGTTTCCGTGTTCAATTTCACCATAACCCTGCATATCGTTCTGCCGCCCTGAGAAGTTCCACATAAAATAGCGCCAGTACATGAAATTGACCTGGTAATCAAAGAAAAACCGTAGATTTTCACCAAACGTTGGCTTAATTTCACTACGCTGTTCTCCACAGAAATCGTAACTCACCTTTTTTCCGGTTACATTTCCCCACATCTTGTACGCATTGATGTGCGAAGATTGCGAGCTGTACATACGTGGGAAAAACATCATGAATTTCTCATCTTTTTTAGCATCGTATTTATAACCGGCAATGATGTATTCGTCTTTTTCCGAAGCATCTTTTTTCGGTTTTGGAGCATACATAGGAGTTTTATCAGCATCGTATGTGCAGGAATTTCCTTCCACTTTCAGTTTTGGAGGAGCGCTGTACACGCCTCCGTAAAGCAACGGACGGTCACCGTACTGTTCACGATTCAGGTAATATTTCAGTGAGAAAACATTATCAGGAGAGTTTTGATCCATAGTCGGCTGAGCCGAAGAACGGATTACGATTACTGCGTAAGAAGAATATCCGATGAGCATTACCGCTACCATTAATATACTGGTATTCAGCCAGCGGGCTTCCACTTTTTTCTTTCTTCCAAAGAAAAACCAGATCATCGCCAAAATAATCAAAATACCCAGCACGATGCTTCCGCCCAAGAACGGAATACCAGCAAGCGTCACAGAAAGCACATATGCGATAATCATTCGGGTGTAATTCTTATTGGTATGAGTCTCATAGATAGCCCACGCCATGGAAGCAATTACAAGGAAAATGTAGATGAACAAACCGGAATTATAGGACATTCCAAGTGTATTGACAAAGAATAGCTCGAAGCGTGCAGCCCAATCCACAAATTCCGGAATCAATCCGTATTGTGCAAATGCCAGAATACCCATCGAAGCGATCAGGGCAATGATAAAACCTTTAACCGAAGGAGTATATTTTTTGTAATAATAAACCAGAACAATAGCCGGAATGGCAAGCAGGTTGAGGAGGTGAACACCGATAGAAAGCCCCATCAGATAGGCAATGAGAATCAGCCAGCGGTCTGAACCCGGATTGTCAGCATTTTCTTCCCATTTCAAAATCAGCCAAAACACCAGCGCCGTAAACAGCGATGAGTAGGCATAAACCTCTCCCTCAACGGCTGAAAACCAGAATGTATCTGAAAAAGTGTAAACCAAAGCACCTACCAAACCAGCTCCAAGGATAACGATTTTATTTGCCAAAGTAAGTTCGTCGTCATTTTTACCAAACACTTTCTTAGCAATGTATGTGATGGTCCAGAACAGGAATAGGATGGTAAATGCACTTGCCATCGCTGACATTGCGTTTACCATCATGGCCACTTTTGTCACATCAGAAGTGAAAAGCGTAAAAAATTTAGCAGTAAGCATAAAAAATGGCGCTCCGGGAGGGTGCCCAACGTCGAATTTATAAGCTGCCGATATAAACTCACCGCAGTCCCAGAAACTGGCCGTAGGTTCTATGGTCATCAGATAGGTGACTGCTGCCACTGCAAATGCCAACCAGCCAAAAATAGTGTTCAAAAATCTGAAATTTTTCATCGGATTTGAATTTGTTATGTTGTGTTTAGTACTTTGTGTTGTATTTTGATTCCAAAAAAAACGTTCAAAGATACAAAGAAAATTCAGTTTGAGGGTAAAGCTAAATGCATTTTAGAGAATATTAAAAAAAAAAACGACAGCCGCCATCTGATCGATAGCGACTGTACTCTAATTTTTCACAAAACAAAATTCAGGTAAAAAAAGTTATTGTTCGGTAATCGTTACTCCGGCCGGGATTTCAAATTTTTCGGCAGGCGGTGCTACAGCTTCAATTTTGGTCACTTCCATTTCGGTGGGTATTTCCATCACTTTACCGCTCATTTTCATCATCAGATTTCCATACGTGAGATACTCCACATCCATTTTCATTTCGTCGTTTTTCATGCTGTATTTTACACACGGAAAGCCCAGAAACTTTTCTTCGCCCACTTTTTCCAGTTTCATTTTGCCCATGATTTCGGTGGTTAGGTTCTCCAAATCCACTCCGAGTTGATTGACTACTGCCGGGCGGCTATAATGGAATCCTGTTTTTTTGTCCATGTCAATTTCCCAGTTATCGTCGCCTTTCACTATTTTGAGCGAAGTAGACGACTCTTTTATACCAAGCATTTCGATGGTTGTTGTGGTTTCGGTGGTTTCCCATTCGCCCCATTTATCGAAATAAATGACCGGATTGCTTTCTATGCCCATTACATTTGATTTCTGATAAACAATTCCTTTTTCAATCGGGTATTTTTTACCTTTTTTTGCCTGTGCAACTACTTCTTTGGC
>CAZIRA010000074.1:0-2297 GCA_964541615.1 uncultured Paludibacter sp. | reverse complement strand
TCCACCCTGCGATTTTTAGCTTTGTTTTCGGGAGTATCGTTAGCGGCAACAGGTTTTGTCTCGCCGGCTCCTTCGGTAAGCATTCTTGTAGCATCTATACCGAAGTTTTTAGCCAGTTCGTTCTTGACGGATTCGGCTCTACGCCTGGATAAGTCAAGGTTTTTGGCTGCATCGCCGTCGCTGTCGGTATGTCCAATGATTTTCACTTTCAGAGTCGGATTTTCGGACAGCACATCGGCTATGCTTTTCAGCGTGCCGTATGATTCGGGTTTCACATCGGCTTTGTTCACATCGAAAGTGATGCCGTAAGTGACCAGTTTTCCTTCGGTGATAAGCTTGCTGCGGGTATCGGGCGATGCAGTGGTAATTTTCAGGTTGGTAACCATGGGCCAGCTGGCACGGTCCCATCCGAAGAACAGGAGCCTGTTGAATTTGGTATGGGCATAGATATTTGTGGGAACATCCACTACCTTGGCACCCTGGTGATATATTCTGACCCTGCGCTTCTGTATCCAAACAATCACATGATTGACCTGCTCGCGGACAACCGGATTCTTAGTAGCCTGACCGTTGATCCAGTCCCCTGAAGGATCATTGGAGTATCCCTTTGTCTCCCACCTATCATGCTGAAGGGTGATATGAAGACCGCTTTTCCCTGGATAAAGATCAGCATTGATTTCTTTTGGATTCTCCGGATCTTCCTGATAAAGAGTAAGGGCAATTCCGTGGCGGTATTCTTCATCGGGTATGATGTCAAACTCAACAATGAAGTTGTCGGGAAAAGAGATCTCCTTGGTGTAGCAGTAAACTGCATCCTCACCGTTCATATGAAACCAATTGCCGGGAGCGATGCTCACTTTTTTCACCTCGCCACTCCCATTGGAAGTCCACAGTGCCGGAAAATCGCCTATGGCATCCTGGCTGAAATCTTCGAAAAAGAGGATTTTATCACCCGGCACAAAGTCGTATGCAGTAACTGATTCGAGTTTCTGCTTATTACTACTATTTGTTACAGCATCTTCGTCCTGATTTTCGTCACTTTCTGCTGCTTCTTCAGCATCTTTCTGTCCTTTTTGGTTTTTCTTACCCGATTTTTTTACCGATCCTTCTGCATTATCGAGCACTTTATCGGTTGCTTCGTCGGTTTTTTGGTCAATACGGTTTTCCACCTTCTCCACAACACGGTCTTTTACCCGTTGACCGGCCCGTTCAAGCCAACCCTGCGCACTCATTTGTAAACTAAACAGAAAACAGATACAAAGAAAAAATACAATACGTTTCATGATTATAAATTTTGGTATTAGTAAATAAAGTTTGAATTCTTATTTTATAGTCATTTTTTATCCTGAAGGAAAGAATAAAAAATCGATTTTAATAGCGAATTCCCGATGTAATGAATATCGACGAAAGAATAGCTGTGAGTACCACTGAGCCGAGAATTACAACGATGAGACTTACCACAAAATAGGTTGTTTTTTTGTCATCGGGAGTTTTTTTCATGGGTTGAAGACCGATATAGAGCAGGTATAACCCATACAAACCGGCCAACGTGGCAAGAATGCCCAGCGCAGGAATAATCAGAAAAACACCTGCCACCATCATGGGTGTGTAGGAATATACAACCAGTTTGAACGATTGCAAAAAGTTCTTTTCGGAGCCGAAGCTTGGTGCCAGTAAATCAATGATGTAAGCGGTAAGAAAAGCTCCACCGATGGTACTTACCAGACTGACGATGGCATAACGCAGACCGTATCCGGCCGATCCGATGTGCATACCAAGTACATTTTGTCCTATCAGTCCAAAGCCGATAAATCCGGCAACTGCCGGAATCAGTGCGAGAGGCAACAAGTAGTTGAGGGTCAGCGTTTTTACATCTGTTTGTTCGGGTTCTATTACCGCCCATTCGGTTTTTGGCGACAACAGAATGCTTTTAGCACGATTAATCAGGTTCATAGGAATAAAATTTAATGGGTTTATGAATTAATAATTATAATTTATCCTTAATTTCAGCACCGATCAAAAATATGTGAGATATTCATAATCCGGTTAAACAGCTTCTGTTTTCAAAGTTTCATCATTATTCAATGTGTGTCAGTAAATAAACATCCTGTTCACACTTGCTTTTTACTTGATTTTTCCGTCACCTCATACTTTCCAAAAAAACGAAAATTAAATCATTTATCTAATGGGTTTTCTATCTTTATATTCACCATCTATTGTAGATTGATTTTATGTTTGGTTGTTTTCAGGATCAGTATCCAATTTTTACTACTCTTGTATAAAGCACGAAAATAAAG
>CAZIRA010000073.1:0-13071 GCA_964541615.1 uncultured Paludibacter sp. | reverse complement strand
TAGAGCATTAGCCTTCCAAGCTGAGGGTCGCGGGTTTGAGCCCCGTCTTCCGCTCCAATAAGAGCGAATGAGTCATAAGCGTATGGCTCTTCAACAAAGAGAAAGAATAAAGAGCTAAGACTGATAAGTTGAAAAAAGACAGATTCTGAGCTCCAATCTCGGATATTAAAACCTTTTCACGCTGTTGTAGCTCAGTGGTAGAGCACTTCCTTGGTAAGGAAGAGGTCATGGGTTCAACTCCCATCAACAGCTCATTCAAACATCAGAATAGAAAAGTTCTTAATTGAAAAAACATACAAATTACTAATTTATTAAAAATAATCTTTGAGTTATGGCAAAAGAAAAATTTGACAGGTCGAAGCCGCACGTAAACGTTGGAACAATCGGACACGTTGACCACGGAAAAACTACTTTGACCGCTGCTATTACAACTGTATTGGCAAAAAGAGGTCTTTCAGAATTGCGTTCGTTCGATTCTATCGACAATGCTCCTGAAGAAAAAGAACGTGGTATTACTATTAATACTTCTCACGTAGAATATCAAACAGCTAATCGTCACTACGCACACGTTGACTGTCCGGGTCACGCCGACTACGTTAAAAACATGGTTACGGGTGCTGCTCAAATGGACGGTGCTATCATTGTAGTAGCTGCTACTGATGGTCCTATGCCTCAAACACGCGAACACATCCTGTTAGCTCGTCAGGTAAACGTACCTCGTCTGGTAGTTTTCATGAACAAATGCGACATGGTTGACGACGAAGAAATGCTGGAACTTGTAGAAATGGAAATGCGCGAATTGCTTTCATTCTATGATTTCGACGGTGACAACACGCCTGTTATCCAAGGTTCAGCTCTTGGTGGATTGAATGGTGTTGCAGAGTGGGAAGATAAAATCATGGAACTTATGGATGCTGTTGATTCATGGATTGAATTACCACCACGTGCAGTTGACAAACCATTCTTGATGCCGGTTGAAGACGTATTCTCAATCACAGGTCGTGGAACAGTTGCTACAGGTCGTATCGAAACTGGTGTTATCAACACAAGTGAAGAAGTACAAATCATTGGTCTTGGCGCTGAAGGAAGAAAATCTGTTGTAACAGGTGTGGAGATGTTCCGTAAAATTCTTGACAGAGGTGAAGCTGGTGACAACGTAGGTCTATTGCTTCGTGGAATCGACAAAGATGAAATCAAACGTGGTCAGGTTATCGCTAAACCAGGTTCAGTTAAACCACACGATCATTTCAAAGCTTCAGTTTATATCTTGAAAAAAGAAGAAGGTGGACGTCACACTCCATTCCACAATAAATATCGTCCTCAATTCTACATTCGTACCTTAGACGTAACCGGTGAAATCACTCTTCCAGAAGGAACTGAGATGGTAATGCCAGGCGACAACCTGGAAATCGATGTGAAATTAATTTACCCGGTAGCTTGTTCAGAAGGTCTTCGTTTCGCTATCCGTGAAGGTGGACGTACTGTAGGTTCAGGTCAGATTACAGCTTTATTGTAGCCGTTCTAAATCTCCCCAAAGGAGACTTTAAGAAACTGCAAATTAAATAACTAAGCTCGCTTTAAGCCTCCCCTTTGGGGAGGTTTGGTGGGGCTTACATACGGGTCTAGCTCAGTTGGTAGAGCACTGGTCTCCAAAACCAGGTGTCGGGAGTTCGAGCCTCTCGACCCGTGCAAATTCTATTTGTGTATGAAAAACAATTTTTTAGCAAAAGTTGGTAACAGCTTCAAAGAGTCATATACCGAACTGGTTCATAAAGTTTCGTGGCCTACACGCTCCGAACTAGCCAACAGTGCTGTGGTCGTATTGATTGCTTCCATCATCATCGCCCTCATTGTATGGTTAATGGACTTCTCGTTTGAGAATATTATGACGTTTGTTTACGGATTATTTAATTAATTTTTTTTGGAGGTAGAAAAAGTGAGTGAGACGACAGGTAATTTCAAGTGGTACGTTCTGCGTGCTATCAGTGGAAAAGAGAACAAGGTAAAAGAGTATATTGATATCGAAATCAAGAATACTGACCTTGGTCAATTTGTTGCTCAGGTACTTATACCTACAGAAAAGGTAATGTCAGTCCGTGGGGGTAAGAAAGTTTCTAAAGAAAGAAGCTATCTTCCCGGCTACGTCTTAATTGAGGCAAACCTTTCCGGCGAAATCCAACATCGCTTACGCAACATCCCCAACGTACTGGGTTTTCTTGGAGACAGCGCTCCATCACCTATCCGTCAGTCCGAAATTAATCGGATTCTAGGAACTGTGGACGAACTTCAGGAATCCGGCGAAGAAATGCTTACGCCTTTCTATGTGGGTGAAAACGTGAAAGTAATCAATGGTCCGTTCAGCGGATTCAGCGGTACGATCGAAGAAGTAAGCAATGACAAGAAAAAGCTGAAAGTAATGGTATTGATTTTCGGACGGAAAACACCGCTCGAATTGAGCTTTACACAAGTGGAAAAAGAGTAAAGGATATATTGTTACGCATATACCCTTCCTCTTACTATTTAACTTCAAATAAAAACAAAAATTATGGCAAAAGAGATTGCTGGACTTATTAAATTGCAGATAAAAGGAGGTGCGGCAAACCCATCTCCGCCTGTAGGACCTGCTTTAGGTTCTAAAGGTATCAACATTATGGAGTTTTGCAAACAATTTAATGCCAGAACCCAAGAAAAATCGGGAAAAATTCTTCCCGTAGTCATCACTTACTATACCGACAAATCATTCGACTTTATCGTAAAAACTCCGCCTGTAGCCGTTCAATTAATTGAGGCTTCAAAAGTAAAGGGCGGATCAGCAGAGCCAAACCGCAAAAAAGTGGCCGAAATCACTTGGGAGCAGGTAAAAGTTATTGCTACTGATAAAATGGTCGACCTCAACTGCTTTGAAGTTGAGTCTGCTATGAGAATGGTAGCAGGTACAGCACGAAGTATGGGTATTGCCGTTAAAGGCGAATTTCCAAATAATAATTAACTAAAACTTCAATTAGAATGAGTAAACTGACAAAAAACCAAAAGTTGGCACAAGAAAAAATTGAAGCAGGAAAAACCTATTCTTTGCAGGAAGCTGCAGCATTGGTAAAAGAGATTTCTACTACCAAATTTGACGCTTCTGTTGATGTTGATGTGCGTTTGGGTGTTGACCCCCGTAAAGCCAATCAAATGGTGCGTGGCGTGGTATCACTGCCACACGGTACAGGAAAACAAACCCGGGTTCTTGCATTATGTACTCCCGACCAGGAAGCAGCTGCTAAAGAAGCAGGCGCTGACTATGTAGGGCTTGACGAATATATAGAAAAAATCAAAGGCGGCTGGACCGATATCGATGTTATCATCACACAACCAGCTATCATGGGTAAGATTGGTGCTCTTGGACGCATACTTGGTCCTCGCGGGCTAATGCCGAATCCAAAAAGTGGAACCGTTACCCAAGATGTTGCGGCAGCAGTTAAAGAAGTGAAACAAGGAAAAATCGACTTCAAAGTTGATAAATTCGGTATCGTTCACACTTCAGTAGGTAAAGTTTCTTTTACAGCAGAGCAAATCAGCGATAATGCAAAAGAATTCATCTCTACTATCATCAAACTGAAACCGTCAACTGCTAAAGGTACCTATGTAAAGAGCATTTATCTTTCTAGCACGATGAGTGCGGGAATTAAAGTAGATCCAAAATCAATTGAAGCGTAAAAGGAGTAAAGTATGAAAAAGGAAGATAAAAGCACACTTATCAAAGAATTAGAGGTTGTAATTGGAGCCTATCCGCACTTCTATTTGACTGATATAGGCGGACTTAACGCTGCTGAAACCAGTGAACTAAGAAGACTCTGCTTCAATAGGGACGTAAAACTCCTTGTGGTTAAAAACACACTGCTTAAAAAAGCCCTCGAAAACTCAGATGTAGATTTCAGCCAGCTATATGACACTCTGAAAGGTGAAACTTCAGTGATGCTTTCAGAAACAGGCAATTTGCCGGCTAAATTGATCAAAGATTTCAGTTCAAAAAGTAAATCAAAAAAACCAGTACTTAAAGCTGCTTATGTAGAAGAAAGCTTCTACGTTGGTGCAGGCATGCTGGAAGATCTGATCCACATCAAGAGCAAAAACGAACTTCTCGGAGATCTTATTGCCCTGTTGCAATCACCTGCGAAGAACGTTGTGTCCGCACTCCAATCTGGAGGAAATACGATCCATGGCGTGTTGAAAACGCTAGGTGAAAGATAATATATTCAAATAAAAAATTAAAAAAATTATAAAATCATAAATAAAATGGCAGATTTGAAAGCTTTTGCAGAACAATTAGTTAACTTGACAGTAAAGGAAGTAAACGAGTTAGCACAGATATTGAAAGACGAATATGGTATCGAACCAGCAGCTGCAGCAGTAGCTGTAGCAGCACCTGCAGCAGGCGCAGTTGCTGAAGTAGAAGAAAAAACTTCTTTCGATGTTATTTTGAAAGCAGCCGGTCCTAACAAATTGGCAATCGTAAAATTAGTAAAAGAATTGACTGGTCTTGGCTTGAAAGAAGCTAAAGATTTAGTTGACGCAGCTCCTTCAGCAATCAAAGAAGGTGTAACTAAAGACGAAGCTGATGCACTTCAAAAATCTTTAACTGAAGGCGGAGCTGAAGTTGAACTTAAATAAAATTGCCTGAAAATCAGGTGTTTGGTTTAGTTTCCCTCATAACGAGGGATTCTAAACCTTTTTCTGTCTATACTATAAATATTGAGTTCTTTGCACTAAAACCTAATTATCTTTGACAATGTCTTCAAATACTAATAATCAAAGAATAAATTTTGCTTCCATCAAAAATCAAATGGATTATCCTGATTTTCTGGAAGTTCAATTAAAATCTTTCCACGACTTTTTTCAGATGGATACGGCTCCGGAAAAAAGAAAAACAGAGGGTTTATACAAAGTTTTTACTGAAAACTTCCCCATTGCCGACACAAGAAACAATTTCGTACTTGAATTTTTAGATTATTTCATTGACCCTCCTCGCTATTCAATTGAAGAATGTTTTGAAAGAGGATTGACTTACAGCGTGCCGCTGAAAGCCAAACTGAAACTATATTGTACAGATCCCGACCACGAGGACTTCGATACAGTGATTCAAGACGTGTA
Organism: uncultured Paludibacter sp.; assembly: GCA_964541615.1. GTDB lineage: Bacteria > Bacteroidota > Bacteroidia > Bacteroidales > Paludibacteraceae > UPXZ01. The sequence continues at coordinate 7,935 of CAZIRA010000073.1, read as the reverse complement.
TCTTGGACCCATCCCATACATGACACCCAAAGGTACTTTTGTCATAAATGGTGCAGAACGCGTAATCGTATCACAGCTTCACCGCTCGCCCGGCGTTTTCTTCGGACAGAGCCTTCACGCTAACGGTACAAAACTTTACTCTGCGAGAATTATTCCATTCCGCGGATCCTGGATTGAGTTTGCTACAGACATCAACAATGTGATGTACGCATATATCGACCGTAAAAAGAAATTACCTGTTACTACTTTGTTAAGAGCCATCGGATTTGAAACAGACAAGGATATTCTTGAAATTTTCAACCTGGCCGAAGAGATCAAAGTTAACAAAACCAATCTGAAAAAAGCTCTTGGACGTAAATTGGCTGCCCGTGTGCTGAAAACTTGGATTGAAGACTTTGTCGACGAAGATACCGGCGAAGTAGTTTCATTGGAACGTAACGAAATTATCATCGATCGTGAAACAATTCTTGAAAACGAGCACATCGATGAGATCATAGATTCAGGTGCTCAAGGTATCCTTCTGCACAAAGAAGATGCTAACCAGTCTGACTATGCAATTATTTATAACACCTTGCAAAAAGACCCGAGTAACTCGGAAAAAGAAGCTGTTCTCTTTATTTACCGCCAATTGCGTAATGCTGAACCAGCTGACGATTCAAGTGCCCGTGAGGTTATCAATAATCTTTTCTTCTCCGAAAAAAGATACGACTTGGGAGATGTTGGACGTTTCCGCATCAACCGCAAGTTGAACCTGGATATCGATTCTGAAGTTAAAGTATTGACCAAAGAAGATATTATTGAAATTATTAAATACCTGGTTGAACTTATCAACTCAAAAGCTGAAGTGGACGACATCGACCATTTGAGTAACCGTCGTGTGCGCACAGTAGGAGAGCAGTTATTCAATCAGTTTGGAGTGGGACTAGCACGTATGGCTCGTACCATCCGTGAGCGAATGAACGTTCGTGATAATGAAGTGTTTACTCCGATTGACCTGATCAACGCAAAAAGTATTTCATCTGTAATCAATTCTTTCTTCGGAACCAATGCACTTTCTCAATTCATGGATCAACAGAATCCACTGGCAGAAATTACTCACAAACGCCGCCTTTCAGCTCTTGGGCCAGGCGGACTTTCTCGTGAGCGTGCCGGTTTCGAGGTTCGTGACGTACACTACACTCACTACGGACGTCTTTGTCCGATTGAAACTCCAGAAGGACCAAACATCGGTTTGATTTCTTCATTGTGTATCTATGCAAAAATTAACGATTTAGGATTTATCTCAACTCCGTATCGTAAAGTAAACAATTCAAAAGTGGATCTTTCCGAAAAAGGAATTCAATATTTTACGGCAGAAGACGAAGAAGATTTGGTGGTAGCACAAGGTAATGCACCGCTTGCTGATGATGGTTCGTTTATTCGTAAAACTGTAAAAACCCGCTTTGGTGCAGATTTCCCGGTTGTAGCTCCAGAAGAAGTACACCTGATGGACGTAGCTCCTTCACAGATTGCTTCTATTGCAGCTGCACTTATTCCTTTCCTTGAGCATGATGATGCCAACCGTGCATTGATGGGATCGAACATGATGCGCCAGGCTGTTCCGCTGTTACGTTGCGAGTCTCCGATCGTTGGAACCGGAATTGAAGGACAGCTGATCCTGGACTCTCGCACTCAGATTGTTGCTGAAAGCAATGGAATCGTGGAATTTGTTGATGCAACAACTATTAAAGTAAGATACGAACGATCGGAAGAAGAAGAATACGTGAGTTTTGATACTGCATTGAAAGAATATTCATTGCCAAAATTCATGAAAACGAACCAAAATACTACTATCGACCTTCGTCCAATCGTGACAAAAGGTCAGGTGGTAAAACCCGGCCAGATTTTGACCGAAGGTTATGCTACTGAAAAAGGTGAATTAGCTTTAGGTAAAAACCTGAAAGTTGCTTTCATGCCATGGAAAGGTTACAATTTTGAGGATGCTATCGTAATCAACGAACGTGTGGTTCGTGAAGATATATTTACTTCTGTTCACGTGGTAGAGCAACTTCTGGAAGTTCGTGAAACAAAACGTGGTATCGAAGAATTTACTGCCGATATTCCAAACGTGAGCGAGGAAGCTACACGTAATTTGGATGAAAACGGAATTATCCGCGTTGGTGCGCGCATCGAGCCGGGTGATATCATCATCGGTAAAATTACTCCGAAAGGGGAATCCGATCCTTCTCCGGAAGAAAAACTGCTCCGCGCAATTTTCGGTGACAAAGCAGGTGACGTGAAAGATGCTTCTCTGAAAGCTACTCCTTCATTGTCTGGTGTTGTTATTGGTAAGAGATTGTTTTCAAAAGCACAGAAAAACAGAAAGTCAAAATTGGCCGACAAAGCTATTCTGCCGAAATTGGATGAAGAATTTGAAAACCAATCAGGCGAATTGAAAGATGCATTGATTGAAAAACTGTTGAATATTATTGACGATAAGAGTTCTGCGGGCGTAAAAGACTTCTTCGGATCAGATATTATTTCAAGAAATAGCAAATTTACTGCTGAACGTCTTCGCGACATTGATTATACTACCGTTCAATTGACAAAATGGACAACTGATAATCACAAAAACGAACTTATCCGTCAGCTTATTCTGAACTATTTGCACAAATACAAAGAATTGGATGCTCAGATCAAACGTCAGAAATTCAACATCACCATCGGTGACGAACTTCCAAACGGAATCGTTCAGATGGCGAAAGTTTACATTGCTAAAAAACGTCAGATCCGCGTAGGTGATAAAATGGCAGGACGCCACGGTAACAAAGGTATTGTTTCTCGTATCGTTCGCGCTGAAGATATGCCGTTCCTTGAAGATGGAACTCCGGTAGATATCGTTTTGAATCCGCTTGGTGTGCCTTCTCGTATGAACTTGGGACAGATTTTCGAAACCGTTCTCGGATGGGCCGGAAAAGAGTTGGGAGTGAAATTTGCTACTCCGATTTTCGACGGTGCTGAATTGGACGACCTTGACCAATGGTGCGACAAAGCTGGTGTGCCTCGCTACGGTAAAACTTACCTGTACGATGGTGGAACCGGAGAGCGCTTTGACCAGACAGCTACAGTAGGTATCATCTACATGCTGAAACTGGGTCACATGGTGGATGACAAAATGCACGCTCGTTCTATCGGACCTTATTCGCTCATCACGCAGCAACCTCTTGGAGGTAAAGCTCAGTTTGGTGGACAGCGATTCGGAGAGATGGAGGTTTGGGCACTCGAAGCATTCGGTGCATCACACATCCTTCAGGAAATCCTAACCGTTAAATCTGACGACGTTGTGGGTCGTGCACGCACTTACGAAGCTATCGTAAAAGGCGATCCGATGCCGGCTGCAGGAATTCCAGAATCTCTGAACGTGTTGCTTCACGAATTGAGAGGTTTGGCACTTAGCGTAAATTTGGAGTAATGCCGCGCTAGAAATCTGATAACGAAAGTTTTCTACAATAGATTTCTAAAATATTATTTCGGAAAATAGTAAATTGTAATTAAACAAATAGTCAATATACAAGATGGCTTTTAAAATAGATAATAAATCAAAAAGTAATTTTAGTAAAATTTCCATTGGTCTGGCATCTCCCGAAGAAGTGTTGAAACTCTCAAGCGGCGAAGTGCTGAAACCAGAAACTATAAATTACCGTACATACAAACCTGAACGAGACGGTTTATTTTGCGAAAGAATTTTCGGACCTACAAAAGACTTCGAATGTCATTGCGGTAAATACAAACGCATCCGCTATCGTGGAATCGTGTGTGACCGTTGTGGTGTAGAAGTTACCGAAAAGAAAGTACGCCGTGAACGAATGGGACACATCCAATTGGTGGTTCCTGTAGCTCACATCTGGTATTTCCGTTCATTGCCAAATAAAATTGGTTACCTGCTCGGAATGCCTACAAAAAAATTGGATGCAATCATTTATTATGAAAAATATGTGATTATCCAATCCGGAATTCTTGAAAATGGAGAGAATATCACTTACGGAGAACTTCTGTCTGAAGAAGAATACCTGAATCTGCTTGATTCCCTTCCACGCGAAAACCAAATGCTGGAAGATACAGATCCTAATAAATTCATTGCAAAAATGGGTGGCGACGCAATCTATGACTTGCTGAGCAGACTGGATTTGGATGAACTTTCATACGATCTTCGTAACAAAGCAAGTACCGACACATCACAACAACGTAAAGCTGAAGCGCTTAAACGTCTTCAAATCGTTGAGTCTTTCCGTGCGTCAAAACACAGAAACAAACCAGAGTGGATGGTGATCAAAGTAGTTCCGGTAATTCCACCTGAATTGCGCCCTTTAGTTCCACTGGATGGTGGACGTTTTGCTACATCCGACTTGAATGATTTGTATCGCCGCGTGATTATCCGCAATAATCGTTTGAAACGATTAATCGAAATCAAAGCTCCTGAAGTTATTCTACGTAACGAGAAACGTATGCTTCAAGAAGCTGTTGACTCATTGTTCGATAACTCTCGTAAATCAAGCGCAGTTAAAACAGATGCAAACCGTCCTTTGAAATCACTTTCAGACAGCTTGAAAGGAAAACAAGGTCGTTTCCGTCAAAACCTGCTTGGTAAACGTGTTGACTATTCAGCCCGTTCGGTAATTGTGGTAGGACCGGAACTTAAAATGCACGAGTGTGGACTACCTAAAGATATGGCTGCTGAGCTTTACAAACCGTTTGTTATTCGTAAACTCATTGAAAGAGGAATCGTTAAAACGGTGAAATCAGCCAAAAAAATCATCGATCGTAAAGATCCGGTGATCTGGGATATTTTAGAGTACGTGATGAAAGGACATCCCGTATTGCTAAACCGCGCCCCGACGCTTCACCGCCTTGGTATTCAGGCATTCCAGCCAAAAATGATTGAAGGAAAAGCTATCCAGCTTCACCCGCTTTCTTGTACTGCGTTCAACGCCGACTTCGACGGTGACCAGATGGCTGTTCACTTACCGCTTGGAAACGAAGCAATTCTTGAAGCACAGCTATTGATGCTTGCTTCTCACAATATCTTGAACCCGGCTAATGGTGCACCGATTACTGTTCCTTCACAGGACATGGTTCTGGGTTTGTATTACATTACAAAACCTCGTCCGGGAGCAAAAGGTGAAGGCTTGATTTTCTATTCTCCGGAAGAAGCAGAAATTGCTTACAACGAAGGGCAAGTGGATCTTCACGCTATCATCAAAGTGAGAACCAACGATATCGACGAGGACAGACAAATTTCTCAAAAATTGATCGAAACCACTATCGGACGCATTTTGTTCAACAAAAATGTACCCGAAGAAATGGGTTTTATCAATGAGTTGTTGTCTAAAAAATCTCTTCGCGACATCATCGGACGCGTGATCGAAACTTGCGGAGTGGCACGTACAGCACAGTTTTTGGATGATATCAAAGACATGGGATACCTTATGGCATTCCGTGGCGGATTATCCTTTAACCTGAGCGACGTAATTATTCCGAAAGAAAAAGAAATTTTTGTAAAAGAAGGTAACGCGGAAGTGGAAGAAATTATGAATAACTATAATATGGGATTCATTACTCCACGTGAACGTTACAATCAGATAATCGATACCTGGACACACGTAAATACTCGTTTGTCAAATGTATTGATCAAACAACTTGCCGATGACCGTCAAGGATTTAACTCTATGTATATGATGTTGGATTCAGGTGCTCGTGGTTCTAAAGAACAGATTCGTCAGCTGGCTGGTATGCGTGGTTTGATGGCTAAACCTCAAAAATCTGGCTCAGACGGCGGACAAATTATCGAAAACCCTATTTTGTCAAACTTTAAAGAAGGACTTTCCGTGTTGGAGTACTTTATCTCTACCCACGGTGCTCGTAAAGGTTTGGCAGATACTGCATTGAAAACAGCTGACGCGGGTTACCTGACTCGTCGTTTGGTGGACGTTTCACAAGACGTGATCATCACTGAAGACGACTGCGGTACGCTCCGTGGGTTGACAGCAACCGAAGTTAAAAACAACGAAGACGTGATTTCTTCCTTGTTTGAAAGAATTCTGGGACGTGTATCTGTTCACGATATCCAACACCCACTTACCGGAGAATTGATTGTTGAATCTGGAGAACAAATCACAGAAAAAACAGCAAAAATTATTGAAAAATCTCCAATCGAGCGAGTAGAAATTCGTTCAGTTTTGACTTGCGAATCCAAAAAAGGTGTTTGTGCAAAATGTTACGGACGTAACCTGGCAACCGGACGTATGACTCACATTGGTGAAGCTGTAGGTGTTATCGCCGCGCAGTCCATTGGTGAGCCGGGTACACAGTTGACACTTCGTACGTTCCACGTTGGGGGTATCGCTTCCAATATTGCATCTGAGTCTAACATCACTTTGAGATACGACGGACGTCTCGAATTCGAAGAACTTCGTACCGTTGATGCGAAAGATGATGACGGAAAAGAATACCAAGTAGTTGTCAGCCGTTTGGCTGAAATGCGTGTTGTAGATCCAAATACAGGAATTATTCTTACAACTCAAAACGTGCCTTACGGATCGAAATTGTTTGCTAAAAACGGCGAACTAGGAACCAAAGGACAATTAATTTGTACCTGGGACCCATTCAACGCTGTAATTATTGCAGAAACTGAAGGTAAAATCGAGTTTGAAGATGTGGTAGAAAACGTTACTTTCAACATGGAAGTTGACGACACAACCGGTCTTCGCGAAAAGATTATCATTGAAACAAAAGATAAGAGCAAAATTCCTTCTGCCAACATCCTCGATAAGGATGGGAATATACTGCGTACATACAATCTTCCGGTAGGTGCCCACCTTGTGTTAGATGATGGAAGTTTGATCAAAGCAGGTCAGATGCTTGTGAAAATTCCTCGTGCAGTAGGTAAAGCGGGTGACATCACCGGTGGTCTTCCACGTGTGACGGAATTGTTCGAAGCTCGTAATCCATCCAATCCTGCTGTAGTTGCTGAGATTGATGGTGAAGTGAATTTCGGAAAAATCAAACGTGGTAATCGTGAAGTGAGTGTAACTTCCAAACAAGGTGAAGTTAAAAAATACCTCATTCCACTTTCAAAACAGATTCTGGTTCAGGAAAATGACTTCGTACGTGCAGGAACTCCGCTTTCTGACGGTGCAATTACTCCAGCTGACATCTTGGCAATCAAAGGGCCAACTGCAGTTCAGGATTACATTGTGAATGAAGTTCAGGACGTTTACCGCCTGCAGGGTGTGAAAATCAACGACAAGCACTTTGAAGTAATTGTTCGTCAGATGATGCGCAAAGTTGAAATTATCGACCAAGGTGATACACGCTTCCTTGAAAGACAAATTGTTGACAAAAATGAGTTTATGGAAGAAAACGATCGTATCTGGGGTAAAAAAGTAATCTTGGATCCGGGAGATTCCGAAACTCTGAAAGCGGGACAGATTATCACCGCTCGCAAGCTTCGTGACGAAAACAGCGTGCTGAAACGTCGTGATATGCGTCTGGTTCAAACACGTGATGCTGTTGCTGCAACATCTAATCAGATTCTGCAAGGAATTACCCGCGCCGCTCTTCAAACTACCAGCTTTATGTCAGCTGCTTCATTCCAGGAAACCACAAAAGTTCTGAATGACGCTGCAATCAATGGTAAAGTTGATAAATTGGAAGGTTTGAAAGAAAACGTTATCTGCGGTCACTTGATTCCTGCTGGTACTGGTTTGCGTGAATACGAAAAAATCGTTGTTGGTTCACGTGACGAGTACGAAAAAATGATGGATGCTCGCAAAAATGTCCTTGACATTGACCACGACACCGATCTGGATATCGAATAATCACTGATTTAAGTATAAATAGAAAAAGAGGATGTCTCGAAATAGGACATCCTCTTTCATTTTGCCATAATAATAAGCA
>CAZIRA010000072.1:0-13168 GCA_964541615.1 uncultured Paludibacter sp. | reverse complement strand
GTTTACTTCTTGAGGTAAAGAGTATTTTATTACTGTAGATTGGGAGAAGGGGTTGGGGGAGTTCTGATAAAGCGAAGCTGGTATTGAAATGCCTTGTTCAAAAGTAGTTTTATTTTCTACCGGTGGAGTACCTTGTTTTATTGGTGCTGATGTTTGTAGCAGGTCTATTTCTCCTTTCAGTTCTTTGATGGCCTGGATAAGCACCGGAATAAGTCCTGTGTAATTAATACTCAAATAACCGTTATCATTCTCATACACCAAATCGGGATAGAGCTTTTGCAGCTCCTGTGCTATCAGCCCGTAGTGTTTCTTCTGGAAAAGTGGCGACTTTTCGTCATAAAGCCCTTGTTTTACTTTAGCTGAATCTCCTGCCGATTCTATAAATACCTGCTCTAAGTTATATTCCACAGGATTCATCTGCATGATGCCGCTTAAAGTAGCGGATTCAGCATTTTCAAGCGATACTACATTCCGCTTGTAGCGTATATCCGAGTTGCCCACGGTTATACCGTTTATTAATCCGGTTACTTTCACATCGCCTGCAAAATAGCCGGCGTAAAGTCCGTCGTAAATATTTACATCTGCACTTCCACTACCCACACCTACTATTCCTGCGCCATAGTTCGTTCCCATAACTAATCCCATAACGCCATAATTAAATCCAGTGCATTACCTGCTAATCCTAAAGTTCCCCATGATCGTCCTGATGAAACGGAAGTAGTGTGAAAAGCTTCCCCCCCTCGAACCCACGTGCATACTACTATTAAAAAGCGCTTTCCCCAAAATTCCATAGTTCCAGCTTCCTAAATATGCTATGGAACTATTGGTGACAGATTGCAAACCAATAGTATTTCCGATAACATAGACCCGACTATTAGAATCTCCCACGTCACCAATACTTAGATTAGATAAAGGAATGTTTGTTCCAATACCAATCCCCACATTTCCATTGTCTGCCACCTTTAACTGAGCTAACATTACACTCGAAAGTGTACATAGCAATAAAATACAGTAAATTTTTCTCATAATAATAATAATTTAATTTAAAAAAATTAAACAAATATTGATTCTTCTCCAAATTTAGTGAAAATAAATAAACACACAAATTAATAACGAATAATGTTAGTTAAATAATGTTATTAAACATCCAAATATCAATATATCTTATTATTGTGTCCGATCAGTTCCGATAGCTGTCGGAAAGCAGTATTATTCAAGATATTCTACAAAAAATCTTTAAGCGTACAATGTTGCTGTTTTTTATCTGTATTATTTGTACTTTTGTGTAAAGTTTAAGCTGAACTGTTACATAATAAACATCTACTCATTCATTTCGAGTGATTTTAATAAAACTTAAATTATGACCTACCAGGCACTTGTCGTTTCCGAAAAAGAAGGAAAATATATCCAAGAAGTCAAAGAATTAAATACGCGTGATTTACCAAAGGGGGATGTGCTCATTCAGGTGCATTATTCGTCGTTGAATTACAAAGATGCGCTTTCAGCCGTCGGCAATAAAGGCGTTACCAAAAATTATCCGCACACACCGGGAATTGATGCTGCAGGAATAGTCATAGAGTCTGAAAGTGAGAATTTCGGAGTGGGAGAGGAGGTCGTTGTTTCCGGTTATGACCTAGGAATGAATACGCCTGGCGGATATGGCCGGTTCATTCGTGTACCTGCTGAATGGGTGGTAAAACTGCCCGAAAACCTGACGATGAAAGAAGCGATGATTATTGGAACAGCAGGCTTTACAGCAGGTATTTCGATAAATAGATTAACAGAATTGGTCAAACCTGCCGATGGCAGAATTATCGTTTCAGGAGCTACCGGCGGTGTTGGATCGGTTGCTTTGAGTATTTTATCCAAATTAGGTTATGAAACTGTTGCAGTATCTGGAAAGGAATCGGAATATCCGTTTATCGAAAGTCTTGGAGCAGGCGGAATAATATCCCGCACCGATTTTCTTGCATTGGATAAAAAACCCATTCTTTCCTCAAAATATGCCGGTGGAATCGATACGGTAGGAGGTGTTATTCTAGAGAATATCATCAAATCATTGAAGCCTCTGGGTGTCGTTACCACCTGTGGAAGTGTTTCCGGAACAGAACTTAATGTGTCCGTTTTTCCTTTTATTCTAAGAGGAATTTCGTTAATAGGTGTTTCAGCGCAAAATTATCCGATGGAATTACGCGCAAAATTGTGGGAGAAAATTGCGGATGAATGGAAGCCTACGAATTTGATGAATATTTACAACGAAATTACGCTGCATGAACTTCCAGATGCCATCAGTCAGATTCTCAAAGGCGGGTTGAAAGGAAGAACTGTGATAAAATTGTAATAATCACATTTTTACATTTTCCGTGAAAGCAAAATCAGTGATAAAGTAGAAAAAAGTAAAACCTTTAATGCTTTTTTCTTTAGTATGTCAGAAAAAAAGTGCAATTTTGCACTTTCTTTTTCCGAGATAATATTTCGAACAATATAAATGATTTTTTCATTGTACTCTTTTCTGAAAATTGATTTCTCCTATTTCAATCAACCAAATAGGCAGCGTCAACTTACTCACAATATCTCAGCAATTCAATCCACAAAAACAAAAATAGAAAAACTATTTTTTATTGATCCTTTTATCTGATTTTTATCTTTTTTTTGAAAGGTAATTGTCTTATGATTTTATGTTTAAAAAAATATTTTTTTTTGTTTAATAGATTAAATTATGTGTGGAATTGTAGGTTATATAGGAAATAAACAAGCTTATCCAATCCTTATCAAAGGGCTTCATAGACTGGAATACAGAGGTTATGACAGTGCGGGAATCGCTTTGCATGACGGCACAAACCTGAAAGTGTACAAATCGAAGGGAAAAGTTGTTGATCTGGAACAATTTGCCGAGCAGAAAAACATCGAAGGAACGGTCGGAATTGCTCACACCCGCTGGGCTACTCACGGTGAACCCAATCAGGCAAACGCCCATCCTCACTATTCTCAATCGGAAGAATTGGTGATAATCCACAATGGAATTATCGAAAATTACTCAGTTCTTAAACAAGGATTGGCAGAAAACGGCTTTACATTTCAGAGCGAAACTGACACAGAAGTGCTGATACAATTGATCGAATTCATGAAGAAATCGAATAAGGTAGATCTGCCTACTGCTGTCCAATTAGCTTTGAATGAGGTAGTTGGAGCTTACGCAATTGCTGTGATTGATAAGAACGACCCGGATTTGATAGTTGCTGCACGGAAAGGGAGTCCGCTGGTTGTTGGAATTGGCGATAATGAATTTTTTATCGGTTCTGACGCAACTCCCATTGTTGAATACACCAATAAAGTCGTTTATATTGGTGAAGAAGAGATAGTTACGCTTGAAAGAAATCAGCCGTTGAAGATTAAGACCATTGGAAATGTAGAAAAATCGCCGGAAATAAAGAAGCTGGAATTAACGCTCAGCCAACTTGAGAAGGGCGGTTATCCACATTTCATGTTGAAAGAGATTTTTGAGCAGCCTCGCACGCTTGCCGACAGCATGAAAGGTCGAGTGAATGTCGATTCTAATAATATAACGCTTGCCGGTTTTATTGACAATAAAGAGAAGTTTTTAAACGCAAAACGGATCATCATTACTGCCTGCGGAACTTCGTGGCACTCGGCTCTGATCGGGATGTACGCGATTGAGGAATTTGCCCGAATTCCCGTTGAGGTGGAGTATTCCTCCGAATTCAGATACAGAAAACCGGTGATTGACAAGGACGATGTCGTGATTGCGATTTCGCAATCCGGTGAAACAGCCGACACATTAGCTGCCGTGGAATTGGCAATACAGCACGGAGCTTTCATTTTCGGCATTTGCAACGTGGTTGGTTCTTCCATACCAAGAAATACTCATTCCGGTTGCTACACGCACGTTGGACCTGAAATCGGCGTTGCTTCAACCAAAGCATTCACAGCTCAGGTTCTGGTTTTGACAATGCTGGCACTGTTAATTGGTAGAGAAAAAGGAACGTTATCAGAAGAGTATTATTTGAAATTGATCAACGATTTGAGTCACATTCCAGAGAAAATTTCAAAGATTTTGGAACAGGAAAAATCGATTGCTGAATTCTCAAAAACATTTACCTACGCCAGTAATTTTATCTATTTAGGCCGTGGATACAACTTTCCAGTGGCAATGGAAGGTGCCTTGAAATTGAAAGAAATTTCCTACATACACGCCGAAGGATATCCTGCTGCCGAGATGAAACACGGTCCGATTGCTTTAATCAGCCAGGAAATGCCGGTGGTTGTAATTGCCACAAATTCATCTACTTACGAGAAAGTTATCAGCAATATTCAAGAAATTAAAGCCCGCAAGGGAAAAATTATATCAATAATTACGGAAGGTGATGAGATTGTCAAAGATTTATCCGATTTTTCGATCTCTGTACCCGATGCAGAAGAGTGCCTTTCACCCTTGCTGACGGTCATTCCGCTTCAATTACTCGCATACCACATCGCAGTTGTGAAAGGGTGTGATGTGGATCAACCAAGAAATTTAGCTAAATCTGTAACAGTAGAATAAAATATGTGTGGTATAGCAATGGTCAGGCTTTTGAAGCCGCTTGATTTTTATCAAAAAAAATATGATACATGGCAGTACGGGCTGCACAAGATGTATCTTTTGATGGAAAAACAGCACAATCGCGGACAGGAAGGTGCCGGGATTGCGTCGTTGAAACTTGATATTCCGCCAGGTGAAGAGTATATTTGGAGGGAAAGAATCGAAGGTAAAAATGCCATTCAACAGATTTTTGGCAGCATAAACGATAAAATGGAGCAGCACAACGGGAATATTGACGATCCTGAGTATGCGAAAATGAATCTGCCTTTTGCCGGTGAGCTTTATCTTGGACATTTGAGATACAGTACTACCAATTGGAGCGGGATCTCATACATTCATCCATTTTTGCGCCGTCACAATTGGAAGGCACGCACGCTGGTACTTGCAGGAAATTTCAATCTGACTAATGTGGATGAAGTTTTCGAGCGTTTGATTGATCAGGGTCAGCATCCCCGTGACAAAGCCGATACCTTTCTCATGCTTGAATCTCTTGGAAATAAGCTGGATAACGAAGTTCAGGCTGAATACGATCAGATCAAAAAACGGTATTCAAACGATGTACAGATTACTCAAAAAATCGAGGAACAGCTTGATATACCCTCCTTTATCCGCAAATCGGAAAAGCACTGGGATGGTGGTTATGTAATTTGCGGTATGCTTGGGCACGGCGATGCATTTGTATTTCGTGATCCTGATGGTATTCGCACTGCCTTTTATTATCAAGATGATGAAATTGCGGTTGTAACTTCTGAACGAGCTGCATTACAGACTGTTATGGGAGTGAATGAGGAGAATATACACGAACTCCAACCTGGTCAAATCATGATTATAAAGAAAAATGGTCAGATTTATTTTGATACTATCCGGATTCCTTCACATGAAATTAAGCCTTGTTCGTTTGAGCGCATTTATTTCTCGCGTGGAAATGATATCGAGATTTACAAGGAAAGAAAAAAATTGGGAGGGTCGCTATCAGAGCAAATTGTGAAATCTGTCAATGGAGAATTAGAAAATTCAATTTTCTCTTTTATCCCAAATACGGCAGAAGTAGCTTTTTACGGCATGACACAAGGGATTAAAAAGCTGACAGGCATCGATCCTCATATCGAAAAAGTATTGATTAAAGACATTAAACTTCGTACTTTTATTTCACAAAATAAAGAGCGTAATGATCTTGCGAAGCACGTTTACGACGTGACCTGGAGTTCCATTCGCAGGGGAAAAAAGGACAATCTAATAGTAATTGATGACTCAATTGTACGTGGTACGACTTTGAAACAGAGCATTTTATCAATTATTAATCGCCTTGAACCCAAGAAAATTGTCATTGTTTCTTCTTCACCACAGGTTCGCTATCCTGATTACTATGGAATCGATATGTCGAAAATGAGTGAATTCTGTGCTTTTAGAGCGGCCATAGCATTGCTTAAAGAAACAGGGAAACAACACATCATCGATGAGGTTTATTACAAATCCAAAGCACAGGAACACTATCCAAAGGAAAAAGTAGTCAACTATGTTTGTGATATTTACAAACCATTTACGCAGGAGCAGGTTTCTGCAAAAATTGCCGAAATGCTTACTCCAAAAGAGGTTGACTGTCCTGTTGAAATAGTATTCCAAACTGTTGAAGGACTTCATAAAGCATGTCCTAATCACCTTGGTGACTGGTATTTTACAGGAAATTACCCAACTCCGGGCGGAACAAGGTTAGTGAACAAGGCATTTATTAACTATTACGAAGGAAAAGAATTGGCTGATTAATTGTTGGTTAATTAGTTTATTAGTGTATAGGTTGAGTAGTTGAAGAAACTCTTCATCCTATTATCGGCATTTTTCTTCGTGCTTCAAACTTCAAACTTCATTCTTCAAACTGAAAAAATGATAGAAATTATTCCCGCTATAGATATTATTGATGGTAAATGTGTGCGATTGACACAGGGTGACTATGCTCAAAAAACCGTTTATAACGAAAATCCGGTGGAAGTGGCTAAAATGTTTGCTGATGCCGGAATTAAGAGATTGCATTTGGTGGATTTGGATGGTGCTAAGGCTCAGCATATTGTCAACTATAAAGTCCTTGAAAATATTACTTCCAAAACTGATTTAATTGTTGATTTTGGTGGAGGGTTAAAATCGGATGATGATTTGAGAATTGCCTTTGAGTGTGGCGCGTCCATGATTACGGGCGGAAGTATTGCCGTGAAGAATCCGGCTGTTTTTTCATCATGGATTGAGAAATACGGAGCTGAAAAAATCATTCTCGGAGCAGATGTAAAAGATAGAAAAATAGCTGTTGGTGGTTGGACTGAAACGACTAAAATAGAATTAATTCCATTTCTCAATAAGTATTTTGAAAAAGGAATTTCCAAAGTTATTTGCACTGATATTAGAAAAGACGGAATGCTCGAAGGACCTGCAATTAACCTATATAAAGATGTCCTTCGCATCCTGCCAGACGCATATTTGATAGCAAGTGGTGGAGTGAGTGGAATTCAAGATATTGAGCAATTGGAAGAAGCGGGAATTCCTGCTGTTATTTTTGGAAAAGCCTTTTATGAAGGACGAATTACGTTGAAAGAGTTGGAGAGGTTCGTTTTATAGTCTAAATTTATCCTAAAATCTTGTCTGCTACATTGAAATTGCAAAATTATTACTTACTTTTGTGATAAATAAATCTGATGACGTAATCAGATTTTTTTATTCTAAATCGTAATTTAAAAATCGTACATTGTAAATTATTATTTTATGCTTAAAGAAATTTTATCTATAACCGGAAAGCCCGGACTCTACAAACTTGTTTCACAAGGAAAAAACATGTTGATTGTTGAAGGTCTAGCCGATGGAAAGCGCATTCCGGCTTATGCCCGTGATAAAGCTGTTTCATTGGGCGACATCGCTATTTTTACCGAAACGGAAGAAATACCACTTGGTGATGTGCTTGAAAAAGTAAAAGCCAGAGAAAATGGTGCGAAAGCAACCATCGACCCGAAAGCTGACAACGATACGCTGAGAAAATACATGGAAGAAGTACTTCCGGAATACGACAAAGATCGTGTTTATCCAAGCGATATCCGTAAGTTGATTTCCTGGTACAACATCTTGATTGATAATAATTTGACAGATTTTATTGAGAAAGAAGATGATGCTTCTGAAGAAAATGGCGAAAAAGAAACGGAAGTAAAAGAAATAGTAAAAAAAGAAGCTAAACCAACCGCCAAAAAAGAGCCAAAAGTTCAGGTTAAACAACCGAAAATAGCTCAAAAACCGATGGCAAATCGGAAAATGGGAGGGTAGTTTTAGTTATAGTTAGTAGTATATAGTTTATTGTTGCATAATTAAAGTTTCAATCTTCGTGCTTTGTACTTCAAACTTCTGCCTTCTAATTTCTATCTTTAAGAGAATATGACAGTTTCCGAAATTTCATCCATCATTGAAGAATTTGCACCACTGGCATTGCAGGAAAGCTATGACAATGCAGGTTTGCTCGTAGGCGATAAGTCGATGAGCGTGACCGGAGTGTTAATTTCTATCGATGTAACCGAAGCTGTGATTGATGAAGCGATTAAGCACAATTGTAACCTGATTATTTCTCATCATCCGCTGATCTTCAGAGGATTGAAAAATATTATTGGACAAGATTACATTCAGCGATGTGTCATCAAAGCCATTAAAAATGACATTGCCATTTATTCTGCACATACCAATTTTGATAATGTAAAAAATGGAGTGAATGGAAAAATGGCGGATAAAATCGGATTGATAAACCGTCAAATTCTCCAACCAAAATCGGAATTTCTTCTGAAATTGGTAACATTCGTTCCGATCAAGCATGTGGAAAATGTGCAACAGACACTTTTCAGAGCAGGTGCTGGACAGATTGGTGAGTACGATAATTGCAGTTTTAACTCAGAAGGAACCGGTACTTTCCGTGCAAATGAAAGTACCAACCCATTTGTTGGTGAAAAAAACAAGTTTCATTCAGAACCGGAAACACGAGTAGAAGTCATTTTCCCAAAGTATTTGCAAAACAAAGTTGTATCTGCTTTACTTCAAACGCATCCTTACGAAGAACCCGCTTTTGATGTTTATCCATTGTTAAATACCTGGAATACAGTTGGTATTGGGATGTTGGGAGAGTTGGATCAGCAGATGGATGAGAAGCAGTTTTTGGATCATCTTAAAATTGTTTTTTCATTATCTGTGATACGCCACACGCCTTTCACAGGTAGAAAAATCAAGAAAGTTTCGCTTTGCGGAGGTTCCGGAAGTGAATTTTTGAATGACGGACTAGCGCACGGAGCGGATGTGTATATCTCGGGCGACTTCAAATACCACGAGTTTTTTGATGCAGAAAACAAAATATTGATTGCTGATATCGGTCATTACGAGAGCGAGCAATTCACAAAAGATGTTTTTTATGAGATAATTACAAAAAATATTCCTAACTTTGCAGTCCGAATTTCGGAAGTAAAGACAAACCCAATTAATTATTATTAAAATATGGCTACCGCAAGCAAACAAGAGAAAGAAATCACTGTTGAGGACAAGCTGAAAGCAATTTTCGACCTTCAAAAGGTAAATTCTAAAATTGATGAAATCAAAACTTTGAGAGGTGATCTTCCGCTTGAAGTTCAGGATATGGAAGATGAAATCGTTGGATTGAGCACTCGTTTGGAAAACTACGAGACTGAACTGGCTGAATATCAGACAATGATTACCGGTAAAAAGGTGGAAATTGAGGAGAGTAAAATGAAAATTGAGCGTTATCAAGAGCAACAAAATAATGTTCGCAATAACCGTGAATATGATAATCTTTCGAAAGAAATTGAATTTCAGACACTTGAAATTGAATTGAGCGAAAAAAGAATTCGTGAATATACCGCTTCTTTGGAAAATAAAAAAGAAGAGAAAGAGCAGACAGCCAAACAATTATCGGAACGTAAACTTGACCTGGACGAGAAAAAAGGGGAGTTGGACGAGATTGTTTCTGAAACCAAACAAGAAGAAGAAAAGCTACGTGAGCGTGCCAAAAAAATTGAGTCAATGATAGAACCACGTTTGATAACAGCTTTCAAACGAATTCGTAAAAATGCACGCAACGGTTTGGCGGTAGTTCCTGTTCAGCGCGATGCTTGTGGTGGATGTTTCAACAAAATTCCGGCTCAGCGCCAATTGGATATTCGTTCACGCAAAAAAATTATTGTTTGTGAATATTGTGGTAGAATTTTAGTGGATCTTGATCTTGCAAACGAAAATGAGGTGAAAGCTAAGTAATTCAGCATATAAAATATTTGAAATCCGGACAAAGTTATTTGTTCGGATTTTTTTATGTCTGAAAATAGAGTGGTAGTTATTTAATTATTTTCCTTCACTGGATTTTAAAAATTTCCTTTCAAAATTTCCTAATTTTTACATAAAAGGTCAATCCAAATTATTTTATTCAATTCTCAGAGCTTAAGAATTGGCGTATCTTTCTGATATTTAATGATATAATTCTATTTTTATAAGTTCTAAACTTAATTCATTCTGGGAATTTAGATTATTTCAGGTATTAATTTTCAACATTCCAATGTTTTTTCATTATGAGCACCCCGAAATTCTGCAGATTACATGTTAATTTATTTCGGTACTTATTTGGTGTGAGAGTTTTACCTGGAAAGAACATTCTCTTTTTGAAATAGATATCGCATATCGAAAAAATATCACAAGTTTATCCAATAATAATTTGATTTTTTTTAATCAATAATATTTACAATAATATGTTGACTGACAAAATTGCAGCATAACATATGTAAATTTACAAATGTATTTACATCTTATAAAGCTATTAGATTACAATAATAAAGTAATGAATTTACATAAGTACTTTCATTTACAATTATATATAAACTGATTTTTCCTTGATTACATTTAAATTCATAACTATATAAAATATTGATAATCAGTTATATAATTAATATATATATAATATTAATTTAATATATACTATACAAATGGAAATAATTATTGAATAGAGGTCGTTTTAGCCTAAATATAATTTATATAACCTTATTAATCAATGTATTTATCAGAATCAATATAAACTAATAATTTAATTTAAGTATAAAGTTTAATGATTCTATATAATTGACATTTTAATAATTAGTTAGATAAAGATATGTGTCATTTGAAAGTCGCAATGTTATATATAACAAATGTTATATTTGTGTAGCTATAAATATTTTTGTAAATCATTTTCAAATGTAAAATCATTTACATATCTTTGCTTTTACTTTATAAAGTTAAATATTTACATTTCAATCAGGAATTATGGAAACTGAAAAGGATCGTATAGAAAAAGTAATGGAAAGCGAAGGTTTAAATGCAACGCAGTTTGCTTCTGAAATTGGAATAAAAAGCCCTACGCTATCGCATATCCTGAATGGAAGAAATAATCCGAGCCTTGATGTGCTGAAAAGAATTTTGGATCGTTACCGTACAATCAGTTCAGATTGGCTTATTTTGGGTGTTGGCCCAATGTATCGCGGAATAAAGCAATCACAAACACTTTCGCTCTTTGATGTGAATGAAGAAAATATAAGTAAATCAACGAGTTATGTGGATAATAACGCCCGAAATTCAGGTTCGGAAAAAAACACCAAAGAGGAAAAAGCAGATAAAATTTCAGATGAGGTCATTAATCCGACCATAAATTCTCAAATATATTCCAAACTTGTCAAAAAAATTATCGTTTACTACGATGATAATACTTTTCATGAATTTGAAGGAAAATAATTTTCTTAGAAGTCATTTTGGCCTCTATCCCCCTAACCCCTTTCTCTACAAAGAGAAAGGAGAGTACTTCATCTGTTATAAGAGAATTTGCTGATACTTTTTTCTACCCTAGTCCCTCTCCCAAGGAGAGGTATTAGGGTGAGGTTTTAAGCAAAACGTAAATTATAAGAAACGGATTGTAAATATGCTTAGAATTTTGTAAGTTTGCATCAAAAATTTCAAGCAATCCGATGAAGAAATTCATTCTAGATCTTACCGTTGTGGAAAACGTACGACTGAACTATCAGTATGTACTTTTAAAGCTTACTCACAACGAAAAATTACCAACAATTCTCCCCGGACAATTTGCACAAATACGTGTGGATGGCTCACCTGAGACCTTCCTCAGACGTCCTATTTCAATTAACTTTGTGGACACCGAGCGTAACGAGCTGTGGCTTTTGATACAGGTCGTAGGCGCTGGAACGCGTCGTATGGCCGAAATGAAAGCGGGAGAAGTGATGAATTTAATTTTTCCACTGGGAAATACCTTTACCGTGCCTGCCGATATGGTTGCCCGAATTGCCCTGATAGGAGGCGGTGTAGGCGTTGCACCCATGCTGATGTACGGCGAATGGTTGCATCGTCACGGCTACAAATGCAACTTTATGATTGGCGCACGCTCCGAAGTGGATTTGTTACAGTTGAAAGAATTCAGCAAGTATGGCGAGGTGCTTACCACCACAGAAGACGGAACACATGGTGAAAAGGGATATATTACTCAGCATTCGCGCTTAAACAGCCCTGATTTTGATTATATTTTCACTTGTGGTCCAACACCCATGATGAAAGCTGTGGCTCGCTACGCGCAGGAAAATGGCATTTTCTGCGAAGTTTCGTTGGAGAATATGATGGGTTGCGGAATTGGCACTTGCTTATGCTGTGTAACCGACACTACCGAAGGAAATTTATGCGTTTGTACAGAAGGTCCAATCTTTAATGTTACAAAATTAAAATGGCAGATTTAACTACAAATTTAGGTACGATACAATTGAAAAATCCGGTGATGACCGCATCGGGTACCTTTGGCTTTGGTACAGAGTATTTGGACTTCATGGATTTAGGACGAATAGGGGGCATTATTGTAAAAGGGATCACTCTTCGTGAACGTCAGGGAAACCCATATCCGCGTATGGCAGAAACTCCTTCGGGCATGTTAAACGCTGTGGGACTGCAAAATAAGGGTGTTGATTACTTTGTTAAACACATTTATCCGGAGATAAAAGATTTCGATACAAATGTATTTGTAAATGTGTCCGGTTCTACGGTCGATGATTACGTTGCAACGGCCGAAATTGTGAATGATTTTGAGAAAATTCCGGGTATTGAACTCAATATTTCATGCCCGAATGTGAAGGAGGGTGGGATGGCTTTTGGAGTGAGTTGCCCGCTTGCTTCGGAGGTGGTCAAAGCTGTTCGGAAAGTATATAAAAAGGAATTGATGGTAAAACTTTCGCCGAATGTGACTGATATCGCTGAAATTGCCCGTGCAGTTGAAGCTGAGGGTGCTGACAGCTTGTCGGTGATAAATACTTTGCTTGGAATGGCTGTGGATGCTAAAACCCGCAAACCACTGCTTTCTACCATTACAGGCGGACTTTCAGGTCCTGCCATTAAACCGATTGCGCTTCGGATGGTTTGGCAAGTAGCAAATTCCGTGAAAATACCTGTGGTAGGCCTCGGAGGTATTATGAATGCCACTGATGCCATCGAATTTTTGTTGGTTGGAGCTACTGCTGTTCAAGTTGGAAC
>CAZIRA010000071.1:0-13198 GCA_964541615.1 uncultured Paludibacter sp. | reverse complement strand
GCGATAGGAACACGGAATGGTGAGCAGCTCACGTAGTTCATTCCTACCATGTGGCAGAATTCTACGGACGAAGGATCACCACCGTGCTCACCGCAGATACCTACTTTCAGATCAGGGCGAGCATCGCGGCCTTTATCAGTTGCCATTTGAACCAATTGTCCTACACCGTTGCGGTCAAGCACCTGGAATGGGTCTTCTTTCAGGATTTTCTTTTCCAGATAAACAGGCAGGAATGAAGCAATGTCGTCGCGGCTATAGCCGAATGTCATCTGAGTCAGGTCGTTTGTACCGAATGAGAAGAATTCAGCATGCGGGGCAATTTTATCAGCAGTAAGAGCAGCACGGGGAATTTCAATCATTGTACCAACTTTGTAATCGATTGTGTCGCCTTCTTCTTCAAACAATTGTTTAGCTGTTTCGCGGATCACTTTTTCTTGCTCCAGGAATTCATAAACAATACCTGTCAGCGGAACCATGATTTCCGGAACTGCGGTAATGCCTCTTTTCTTCAAGTTTAAAGCAGCACCAAGAATAGCGCGTGTCTGCATTTCTGTGATTTCTGGGAAAGTATTTCCAAGACGGCAACCGCGGTGTCCAAGCATCGGGTTTGCTTCGTGAAGAGACTCAACACGTTGTTGGATTTTTTTCAACGGCAGGTTCATTGCCTGAGCCATTTCCAATTGTCCTTTTTCATCGTGAGGAACAAATTCGTGCAAGGGTGGATCCAGCAGACGAACTGTCACAGGAAGATCGTGCATTGCTTCGAAAATTCCTTCAAAGTCAGCTTGCTGATAAGGAAGAATTTTTGTCAAAGCGTTTTTACGTCCTTCAACAGTTTCTGAAAGAATCATTTCGCGCATCGCTTTGATTTTTTCACCTTCGAAGAACATGTGCTCTGTACGGCAAAGTCCGATACCGATTGCACCAAATCTGCGAGCTGTGTTAGCATCAGCAGGAGTATCTGCGTTGGTTCTTACGCCTAATTTTGCATATTTGTTGGTAAGTTCCATCAGTTCTGCAAAGTCAGCATCCAATTCAGCTTCTTTTGTAGCCACTTTACCAAGGTAAATATCACCGGTAGAACCGTTTAGAGAAATATAATCGCCTTCTTTGATCACAATATCATCAACTTCCATCAATTTAGCATTGTAGTCAATTTTCAAAGTACCTGCACCAGACACACAGCATTTACCCATACCACGAGCCACAACAGCAGCGTGAGAAGTCATACCGCCGCGAGCAGTCAAAATACCTTGAGCTGCAGCCATACCGGCCAGGTCTTCCGGAGAAGTTTCTACGCGAACCATGATCACTTTTTCACCGCGAGAAGCCCATTCAGCAGCATCGTCAGCATTGAAAACAACCATACCGGTAGCAGCACCCGGGGAAGCAGCCAACCCTTTTGCGATAATTTTTGCAGATTTCAATGCAGTTTTATCAAAAATAGGGTGAAGAAGTTCGTCCAATTTGATAGGATCGATACGTAGGATAGCCGTTTTTTCATCAATCATACCTTGTTTCAGCATATCCACAGCAATTTTCACCATGGCAGCACCAGTACGTTTTCCATTACGAGTCTGCAAGAACCAAAGTTTACCTTCTTGAACGGTAAATTCCATGTCCTGCATATCTTTGTAGTGGTTTTCAAGTTTGGTTTGAAGTGCATCAAGTTCTTGGTAGATTTCCGGCATAGCTTCTTCCAATGAAGGATAGTTAGCAACGCGGTCGCCTTCTTCGATACCAGCCAATTCAGCCCAGCGTTGAGAACCGATTTTTGTTATTTGAAGCGGTGTGCGGATACCGGCTACCACGTCTTCGCCCTGAGCATTTATCAGGTATTCACCAATGAATTGGTCTTCGCCGGTAGCAGCATCGCGAGAGAAACATACGCCGGTAGCAGATGTGTCGCCCATATTTCCGTAAACCATAGCCTGAACGTTAACGGCAGTTCCCCACTCAGCAGGTATTCCTTCCATTTTGCGGTAGAGGATAGCGCGGTCGTTCATCCAGGAGTCAAATACGGAGCAGATGGCTCCCCAAAGTTGCTCGTAAGCTGATTCCGGGAAATCTTTTCCGGTTTGTTTTTTTACAGCGGCTTTGAATCTTGCCACCATTTCTTTCAGGTCGTCAACAGAAAGCTGAGTATCTAATTCAACTCCTTTTTCCTCCTTAATATCTTCGATAATAAGTTCAAAAGGATCGTGATCGTTTTTGTTTGTAGGCTTCATTCCCAACACCACGTCGCCGTACATCTGCACAAAACGACGGTAAGAATCCCAAACAAAACGAGGATTTCCGGTTTTGCGAGTCATTCCTTCCACCACTTCGTCGTTCAAGCCAAGGTTAAGGATTGTGTCCATCATACCCGGCATGGAAGCACGAGCTCCTGAGCGAACAGAAACCAACAACGGATTATCGATGTCACCAAATTTTGATTTCATCAAATCTTCCAAGAGAGCAATTGCTTTCTCCACTTCCGGTTTCAAAAGTTCTACCACGTTGTCTTTACCCAGTTCGTAGTACTCGGTACAAACGTCTGTAGTGATAGTGAATCCCGGAGGAACCGGCACACCAATTAAATTCATTTCGGCAAGATTGGCACCCTTACCTCCGAGCAGATTTTTCATTTCTGCTTTTCCCTCAGCTTGTCCGTTGCCGAAGGTGTAAACTCTTTTTACGTTACTCATAGATTTTATTTAATTTTTATAGATATTTTTTTAAATTAATACCTGTCCTCTAACTCCTCATGACGACTTCGTGTCAGATTCAGACGTTTATCGTCTTACTTCAAGGGTAATATGTCGGGTTAGTTAGCAGTTTTCTTATTTAGTGAGATTTTTTTTCTTAATGTTTTGAAAGTGAATTTACAAAGATAAATTTTTTATTTAAGATATTAAAATAAAAACTGTTGATTGGAAATAAACAATAACATATTGGAAGATTGGCATTTTGGTGCATGATGCATTGCCACATTATTCACCGAGCTTCCGTCTTTATAATTTTTCTTTCAAATATTTTCCTGTGTGCGAGCATTCACACTCCACAAGTGCTTCCGGAGTACCTTCGAAAACGATATTTCCACCAGTTTCGCCACCTTCCGGTCCAATGTCGATGATGTGGTCGGCGCATTTTATCACCTCCAGATTGTGCTCGATAATAATAACCGTATGTCCTTTTCCTATCAAAGCGTCGAAGGCTTTCAGCAATGTTTTTATATCGTGGAAATGCAGTCCAGTTGTCGGCTCGTCAAACACAAAAATGGTTGGTTCCGATTTTTCATTGGCAAGGAATGACGCCAGCTTTACCCGCTGGCTTTCACCACCTGATAGTGTGCTTGACGACTGACCGAGCTTCACATATCCTATTCCCACGTCTTGCAACGGTTTCAACCGCTTGATAATCCGCTTTTCGGTATTTCCGCCAGTTTCTGAAAAGAACTCTACTGCCTGATTTACAGTCATTTCCAGCACATCAAAGATATTTTTGCCCCGGTAATTCACTTCGAGTACATCCTGCTTAAACCGTTTTCCGCCGCAATGTTCACATTCAAGCACCAAATCGGCCATAAACTGCATCTCAACCGTCACTGTTCCTTCTCCCTGACACTCTTCACACCGACCGCCGGGCGTATTGAACGAAAAATGCGATGCAGTAAATCCCATCTGCCTGGACAACTGCTGATCAGAAAACAATTTCCGGATTTCATCGTAAGCCTTGATGTAGGTCACCGGATTGGAGCGCGACGAACGGCCGATAGGATTTTGATCCACAAACTCAATGTCTTTGGCCAGGTGCATACTTCCGCGCAAAGAACCAAATTGACCTGTCTTATCAGCTACTCCGCCGTAGTATTTTTTCAGCGCAGTGTAAAAAACATTCTTCACCAACGACGATTTTCCCGAGCCACTCACACCTGTCACTACCGTCATTACATTCAGCGGAAATTTAACATCTATCCCTTTCAAATTGTTTTCACGCGCCCCCAAAACTTCAATGTAATTATTCCATTTCCTTCTATGCTGTGGCACATCAATTTTTTCGAGGCCGTGAAGGTAATCGTATGTAAATGATTTTTTAAGCGGGAGTTCTCCAAAAGGTTTTTTCTGCAAGGTGGCGTCCAGGCTCTTCCACACCACTTCTCCTCCTTTTCTACCGGCTTCGGGACCGATGTCGATGATGTAATCGGCCGACCGCATGATATCTTCGTCGTGCTCCACGACTACCACGGTATTTCCTAAATCCCGTAGCTGTTTTAAAACGCTGATCAGCAGATTGGTGTCACGTGAATGTAGCCCGATAGACGGCTCATCGAGAATGTAAAGCGAGCCTACCAGACTGCTTCCGAGTGAAGTAGCCAGGTTGATGCGCTGACTTTCACCGCCTGAAAGGGTATTCGAAAGACGGTTGAGTGTCAGATAGCTTAGTCCGACATCAAGCAGGAATCTCACCCGGTTTTTTATTTCCACGAGTAGTCTTTTGGAGGCGAGTGTGTCGTGTTCGTCAAGTTCGATGTTTTCAAAAAAATCGTGAAGTCGTGAAATCGGCATTTGAACCAATTCCGTTATTGATTTTCCACCTACTTTCACGTAACCGGCTTCCTTTTTCAGGCGTGTGCCCTTACAATCTGGGCAAGTGGTTTTTCCACGATAGCGGGCGAGCATCACACGGTACTGGATTTTGTACTGATTGGCTTGCAGAAATTCAAAAAACGCATTTAATCCCTGGAAATACCGGTTACCGGTCCAAAGCAGTTCACGTTGCTCGTCAGTAAATTCGATGTATGGTTTGTGGATTGGGAAATCAAATTTTTCTGCCGAATGAATCAGCTCTTTTTTCCACTCGCTCATCACTTCGCCACGCCAGCAAACCACCGCATCTTCGTAAATTGAAAGTGATTTATTGGGAATGACCAAATCCTCGTCGATGCCTATCACACGGCCGAATCCCTCGCAGGTTGGACATGCGCCGAGCGGATTATTGAAGCTGAACATGTATTCGTTGGGAATTTCAAATCGGATGCCGTCGGCTTCAAACGCTTTGGAAAATTCCAATATTTTCGTTCCCTCTTCGGCAAAAATCTGCAACGCACAAGCTTCCTGCCCTTCGAGAAAAGCAGTTTCAACGCTATCGGTCAGCCTGCTGATGCCGGCAGTGGTTCTATCCACCGTGAGGCGGTCCACCAGCAGGTAAATTTTCTTTGCTTTTTTAACTTTCGAAACGTCCTGAAGCAGTTCGTCGATCCGTAAAACCTCATCGTCCATCCAAATCCGGCTGTAACCGTTTTGCATAAAAAGATTGAGCCGTTCTTCTGTTGTGAGTCCTTCCTTAGCTGAAACCGGTGCTAAAACAAGCAATCGGGTATCGTCAGGATATGACAATGCTGAATTTACAACATCTTCTGCTTCGTGCTTTTTCACCTCTTCACCCGAAATCGGCGAAAATGTTTTCCCTATCCTTGCGAAAAGCAGTTTGATGTATTCGTATGCTTCGGTGGAAGTGCCAACGGTGGAGCGAGGGTTGCGCGTATTCACTTTCTGCTCGATGGCAATGGCGGGCGGAATTCCTTTGATAAAATCCACTTCGGGTTTTGACATGCGTCCGAGAAACTGACGTGCGTATGCCGACAGGCTTTCCACGTATCTTCTCTGACCTTCGGCATAGAGCGTATCAAAAGCCAGCGACGATTTGCCAGAGCCTGAAAGACCGGTGATAACCACCAATTTGTTGCGTGGAATCTCTAAATCGATATTTTTCAGGTTGTGGACGCGAGCCCCTTTTATGATGATATTCCCTTGTTTGGACATAGTGCTTCTTTCAAAAAATCAATCTGCAAAGGTACTAATTTTACCTCATTTGGACAATGATTCCCGGTTATCAATCCTAAATAAACTAAAATTCATTTTTCAACATAATAGCAGTCTTTTCAAAAAAGAGTTTATTCTTTTTCATTTCCGCTTTTTATACATCGAAACAGTTACATATTTTTGAATTCTAAGATATTTTATAGCAGATAGGTATCACTTATTTAAAACCCTTCTAATGTCCATTCCAGGGGCAAAAAAAGCCGTTTTTTATTTTCCATCCTTGATTTAAAGTAGTAATTTTGCAGGTAATTTTCAAAACACACACAATTAACTTTTTTTCTAAAAAAACACTTCCTGAATTATGGACACAATGACTCTCTACTGGATCATCTTCCTGTCGATTTTCTTTATCGTATTTTTCATCGACTTATACGTTACTGATCACAGAAAGGGTGAAATTTCAGTATCAACCGCTCTAAAATGGACTGGAACATGGATTACTATCGCCCTTTTGTTTGGAGCATCGCTTTTCTTTTTCTTTCCTCAAAATCCCGGCAGTACCGAAAACACCGGGCACATCATGGGGGTAAAATTCATCGCCGGTTATCTCACCGAGTATTCGTTATCAGTCGATAATCTGTTTGTTTTTATCATGATTTTTTCGATGATGGCAGTTGCTCCGCACAATCAACCAAAGCTTTTGAAAATGGGTATCGTGCTTTCCATCATTCTAAGGGTTCTATTTATTCTTTTGGGAATGGGTTTGGTAGAGCGTTTCCACTGGATTATCTATATTTTCGGTCTTATCCTTATCTGGACGGCTTATAAAATGGCGTTTCAAAACAGTGAAGACTCGGTTGATCCTTCCAAGAACTTCCTTTACAAAACTGCATCCAAGATTTACCCCGTAGATCCGGATATGCACTCCACCAAATTTTTCACCAGACACAACGGAACCCGTTTTATCACTACAAACCTGCTGGTTCTTCTCGTAATCGGTTCTACCGATATTCTTTTTGCAGTGGATTCCATCCCTGCCATCATCGGTGTGATCAAAGAAGGAGCTACTAACGTGCTTACGCTTGAAGAAGAAAACTTCCTCGCTATCACCTCCAACGTGTTTGCTGTAATGGGTCTTATCTCCCTTTTCTTTGCCCTGAAAGGGATTATGGGCATGTTCCGCTTCCTGAAACACGGAGTGAGCTTTATCCTGTTCTTTATCGGCGCCAAAATGCTCCTGACCGCCATTCCGGCAGTGGCAAAATTCTTCTCATCGCATTCTTGGATTTCACTGACTGTGATTATCGCTACACTGGTGTTCTCCATTCTACTTTCGATGTTGATTTCGGAAAAAAGAGAAAATGTGGAACTGCACCAGAAGCTGGATCACGCTCATACTGAGCCAGCAGACACTGAGAAAAAAAATTGAAGAATACAACAAATCAGAGAAATAATCAATCCGTTTTTTAACGTATTTTTCTCCATCAAAAGGCAATAAAACCTCTTGAAATTTGTTTTATAACAGTATTTTTCGTGAAATATTTTATGCAAAACAATCCAAAAATTACCCCGCTTGACAACAACGAGTCGAAACCGATAAATCCTGTTACAGATTGGTTTATCCGTCTTTTTAAGGGTGTTATCATTGGCATCGGGTTTATACTTCCGGGGCTTTCAGGAGGAGTTTTGGCTGTGATTCTCGGTATTTACGACCGGATACTGGCATTTTTGGCAAATCTGACAAAGAATTTTATTAAAAACACTCTTTTCTTCATTCCCGTTGGGATTGGACTTGGACTTGGAATTTTCCTGTTCTCCATCGTTGTAGAAAAAGCCTTCGGGAAATACGCCGCTCAGTTTGTCTGCCTGTTTGTTGGATTTGTGATCGGCACATTTCCATCCCTTTATAAAACTGCCGGTAAACAAGGCCGTAAAACAAAAGACATAGTGATCATGCTTGTATCTGCATTGGCTATTTTCGGCTTGATGCTTATCGGCGAGCAGCAGCTCACGGAGGTTCCGCCTACCATTCCGGCTTGGTTTGGATCGGGTGCGCTCATCGGATTGGGATTGATCGTTCCGGGCATGAGTCCGTCAAACTTCCTGATTTACTTCGGGCTGTACGACAAAATGGCTACCGGCATCAAAAACGGCGACATGGCTGTGATTATTCCTTTGATTTTGGGAGCAGCCATCTGCGTAGTTCTTTTTGCAAAAATTGCCGCTTATTTATTCAAAAAACATTATTCCGGAATGTATCATTTCATTTTGGGAATGGTGATCGGATCTTCGGCAGCTATTTTCCCAGCCATCGTTTTCCCTGCATTCACGGGTGAAGGATTGGCTGCAAGCGGCTTGAGTTTCGGCGGTTCGCTGCTGTTCTGCGTAGCACTTTTGATAGTCGGGACAATCGCTTCGTACCTTTTCAGCAAAGTGGAGGAAAAATACCCGAGAGAGGAGTTGTTCTAATAGTAACCCCTTACTCCTAAAGGGAAACAATATTTAGGGTAGTGTGACTTTATCAGATTTTTTTGCATTTTCAAAAACAATTAATAATAATGCGCTCAATTTTCCCCTTTAGGGATTAGGGGCCGAACTATTTAACTTATTTATATGGAATTTTCAGATTTAATGCCCGCCATCGCGGGAATGACGTGGAAGCACCTTGTGATGATCGGGGTGGGTTTTACGCTGGTTTTCTTAGCCATAAAAAAACAGTATGAACCAACGCTGCTGCTTCCTATGGGATTTGGAGCCATTTTGGCAAACATCCCGCTATCAGCAGTTTTAACGCAGATTGACGGTGCAGGAAATGAGGTAGTCGGCGCTTTGGAAGTATTCTTTGAAGCTGGTATTGCCACAGAAGTTTTTCCGCTTCTGATATTCGTTGCCATCGGTGCGATGATTGACTTTTCACCGCTTTTCCAACGACCGATTTTATTGTTGTTCGGTGCAGCAGCGCAATTTGGTATCTTTGTCACCATGATTTTGGCTACCTTAGTAGGATTCGATATTTCGGAAGCTGCATCCATCGGCATTATCGGCGCGGCAGACGGACCTACATCCATCATCGTTGCCAATCAGCTGGCTCCTAACCTGCTCGGACCAATTTCAGTGGCGGCATATTCCTACATGGCTTTGGTTCCAATCATTCAGCCACCAGTAATCCGCTTGCTGACCTCTAAAAAAGAACGTTTGATGCGTATGAAGAGTGATTCAAACAAAAAAGTATCCAAAACCGCTCTGATTATGTTCCCGATTATCGTTACCGTGCTGGCAGGTCTTATTGCACCTTCTTCATTGGCACTGATCGGTTTCCTGATGTTTGGTAACCTGATCCGCGAGTGCGGTGTATTAAACAGCCTTTCAAAAACAGCTCAAAATGAACTTGCCAACCTGGTAACCATCCTGCTTGGTATCACCATAGCAAGTACTATGACTGCCGAACGTTTTGTTCAGTGGGATACTATTCTGATTCTTGCATTAGGTATTTTCGCCTTCGTATTTGACACGGCGGGTGGTGTTCTTTTTGCAAAAGGTATGAATATTTTCCTTCCGGAAGATAAAAAAGTTAACCCGATGGTAGGTGCCTGCGGTATTTCCGCTTTCCCAATGTCGGCACGTGTGATCCACGGAATGGGTCTGAAAGAAGATCCGCACAACTACCTGCTGATGCCTGCCATCAGTACAAACGTAGGCGGACAGATCGGTTCGGTTATCGTGGGAGGTTTGATTTTATTATTGGTTCCATTATTTATTTAAAAAAGAACAACTATGAACGAAGCAGTATTAATAGCTCTCAAAATTTCCGGTATAGGGCTTGCCGGCGTATTCTTGTTTATGACGATATTTTATTTCGTGATAATCGGAATTGATAAATTATTCCCAACGGAAGATAAATTGAAAAAAACGACTCCTCCACCAAGCGGATCTTACGAAGACGAGTTCCATTAGTGTATACACGAAGTTTAACGAAGGAATTTAATGAATACTATTTCCTTTCAAATTTCCGTGATTAGAGAAGATATTATATAAGCCTGGCAGATCTGTGTGAATTCTGCCAAGCTTTTTTTATTGGAAATTAACGGGATTGAACTGGAAGTAAAAATCTTTTATTTCGTCTGAAATAAAATTCTCTTTGCATTCCAGTTTTTCAAAAACATAGCTTTCACCGTATGAAACTGCCTTCTGATGATTAAAAACTACGGTGGTGTCGTTTCTAAATTCAAGTTCGCCAACTCCCTCTTTCAGCTTATCCCCATCCATGAGAAAATAAACTTCTTCGTAAGAAACCAATCCTTCAGAAATAAAGCGGAACATTCCCTTCAGCGTGTCGCCGTGTACGGTTCCTTCGTAGCTACCGAGCGAGCTGTCGCTTTCGAAAGGTAAATAATAGAGAAATCCTTCGAATCGGTCACCTGTCACATTTAGTTCCAGTTTGGCGGTGTCTTTGTCCAAAATTGATATGAAACAATTTGATCCTTCTCCCACAACGATAACTTTTTCTGTGAATTTAACATTTATATTTTCGGTCGATCTTTGCTCACTGTTTGGTTTGCATGAAACGAATAGAACCGCTATTGACAAGATTAAAAATAAATTCCTCATAATTTTACACCTTATTATTTCTTAAATATTTTCTCGTTATAAATTCAAAAATTGCTGATTGATAATTTTTTACTAATTTTGCACCTCAATAATTTTTTAGCATTTTTCACCCTCTTACGATGAATAGAATTAGAAATTTTTGCATTATAGCCCACATCGACCACGGAAAAAGTACCCTTGCCGACCGTCTGCTTGAATACACACAAACTGTTTCAGGCAAAGATTTGCAGGCTCAAGTGCTCGACAGTATGGACTTGGAGCGTGAACGTGGTATTACTATCAAAAGTCACGCCATACAGATGAATTACAAACACGGGGGCGAAGAGTACATTTTCAACTTGATTGACACTCCGGGTCACGTCGATTTTTCATACGAAGTTTCCCGCTCCATCGCAGCGTGCGAAGGTGCTCTGCTGATTGTAGATGCTACGCAAGGAATTCAGGCTCAGACTATTTCCAATCTTTACATGGCCGTGGAACATGATTTGGAAATTATTCCTATCATGAATAAAATGGACATGGAAAGTGCCATGCCCGAAGAGGTGGAAGACCAGATTGTACAGCTTTTGGGATGTAAACCCGAAGATATTATCCGTGCCAGTGGAAAAACCGGCATGGGAATCGATGAAATTCTGGAAGCAATCGTTCATCGCATTCCTGCACCCGTCGGCGATCCCGATGCTCCGCTCCAAGCGCTTATTTTTGATTCGGTATTCAATCCTTTCCGCGGTATCATTGCCTATTTCAAAATAGTTAACGGCACCATCAGCAAAGGTGATTTAGTAAAATTCATAGCGACAGGAAAAGAGTATGATGCAGATGAAGTGGGCGTACTGAAACTCGACATGATGCCGAAGCAGACGCTCAGCGCTGGAAATGTAGGTTATATTATTTCAGGAATAAAAGCTTCCAAAGAGGTAAAGGTGGGCGACACCATTACTCACGTAAAACGCCCTTCTGACAAAGCAATTTCTGGCTTTGAAGAGGTGAAACCGATGGTTTTTGCCGGTGTGTATCCAATTGATGCTGAGGATTTTGAAGATTTGCGTTCGTCGCTGGAAAAACTTCAACTGAATGATGCTTCACTTACATTTGAACCCGAATCGTCTGTAGCACTTGGTTTCGGATTCCGTTGCGGATTCTTGGGAATGCTTCACATGGAAATCATCCAGGAACGCCTGGATCGGGAATTTGACATGAACGTAATCACTACGGTGCCGAACGTTTCGTATAAAGTTCTGACTAAAAAAGGCGAATTGCTGGAAGTGCACAATCCTTCCGGTCTGCCGGATGTAATGGCGATTGATGTGATCGAGGAACCGTATATCCGCGCTTCAATCATTACCGCTACAGACTATATCGGCCAGATTATGACCCTCTGCCTTGGTAAACGGGGTGAACTGGTGAAACAGGAATATGTATCAGGTAACCGCATTGAGCTGACTTACAATATTCCGCTGGGTGAAATTGTGTTTGACTTTTACGACAAACTGAAAAGTATTTCGAAAGGATACGCTTCGTTTGACTACCATATGAACGGATACAGGCCCTCCAAGCTGATAAAGCTGGATATCCTGCTAAACGGTGAACCGGTGGATGCGCTTTCGTCGCTGATCCACTTCGACAATGCAGTTTCGCTGGGTCGTCGTATGTGCGAAAAATTAAGTGAACTGATTCCGCGCCAGCAGTTTGACATTGCCGTACAGGCAGCCATCGGAGCAAAAATCATTGCTCGCGAAACTATCAAAGCCGTACGTAAAGACGTTACAGCAAAATGTTACGGAGGTGATGTGAGTCGTAAACGCAAACTGCTCGAAAAACAGAAAAAAGGAAAAAAACGGATGAAACAGATCGGCTCGGTGGAAGTTCCACAGAAAGCTTTCCTGGCTGTTTTGAAGCTTGATTAACCGATTTTTTTTAGAATTAAATTATTTGCCAAAAAGAATAAATTATTAACTTACACAAATTTCATCGCTCTCATCTTATATTTGAAAATAGCTATTTTTACTGTACCCGGCATTAGTTGAAAGCCAGGAATTGAGGGAAAAAAAATTAAAAAATTCTATGATTATTATTATCATTGCAGTATTCATAGTTGGGTATGCAGCTATTACTCTCGAACACAATTTAAAGATTAACAAAACGGCTCCCGCGTTAATTACAGGAGTCGTTTGTTGGGTTTTGTATATTCTAAGCCAGTCAGATACAAATCTGGTCAACGAGCATCTGCTTGAACATCTGGGTGAAATTTCCAGCATTTTGTTCTTCCTGATGGGTGCTATGACGATTGTTGAATTGATTGACAGCTACAATGGATTTGAGGTTATCACCGAAAAAATCAAAACCACCAGCAAGCGCTCTCTTCTCTTTATTATTGCTTTTCTTACTTTTTTCCTTTCAGCAATCCTTGACAACCTAACGACCACCATCGTGATGGTTTCCTTGCTTCGCAAATTAATCAAAGATCACGACACACGGCTTTTCTACGTGGGAATCGTGGTAATTGCGGCAAATTCAGGAGGTGCCTGGAGTCCAATCGGCGACGTTACAACTACCATGCTTTGGATTGGCGGACAAATTTCTGCCGGAAATATTATCTTGAAAACTTTTCTGCCAAGCCTTATCAGTCTTTTGGTTCCGCTTGCCATCCTTTCATTCCAATTGAAGGGAAAAGCAGAAAGACCGTTTTTAGCTACCGAAACTTACCAGCAGCTTTCTCGGAAACAACAGATTTTCATCCTTTCGCTTGGCGTAGGAATGTTGATAATGGTTCCAATTTTTAAAAC
>CAZIRA010000070.1:0-13256 GCA_964541615.1 uncultured Paludibacter sp. | reverse complement strand
AAAAAACAGCTGTCCATTTTTTGTAATTTTCCGGTTCAAGAAGTGTGTTCCAAACATTTTTGGGTGTTTTTCCATAATATCGCCCACCGAGGATTTCGGGAAACAAATCCCATTCACGATAGGATAAAATGGAATGATGCAGAAAAACAATCGGTGCTCCGGATTTGAAAAACCGGATAAAATTCTGCTTCTGTTTTGTGTAAGCACCACATTTTCAGGTATGTCGTAAAACACAACGGCATCGTAAGTATTTATACTGTCGGATCCAAAAAAATCAATGGCTTGCGGATGTTTTTTTCTGTCCGGCGAATGTTGTTAAAACTGTCGAACATTGCAAAAAACGCTTCCAGATTAAATTTTCGATTGTCGGTAATAATCAGAACATCAAGAGGTTTGCCTGAATTATTCATTTGGCGGAAAGGACTGCAAGAGCTCAAAAGAAAAATCGAAGCTACTATTAACAGGATGTGCTTATTAAATTGGAAAATGGACATTGATAAGCAGTTTTATTAGAAAAAATCACAAATACCGCCTTACTTTTTTTGCATAGTTGCTATAATCTACGCCGTAATGTTTTTTCAAAAAATCCTCTTCGCGGATAATCTGGCGGTGAAGTATGGGGATGTAAAGCCCGAAGAGTACGCATATAAAAGCGATATTGGGATGTGCCAAAATTAATCCTAAGAAAAAGAAAATAAATGCCGTGTACATCGGGTTTCTGCTGACGGAAAAAATGCCGGTTGTAACCAGTTTGTCCGGATTTTCGGTGTCAATGCCCATTCGGAACGAATTTCCAAATGAAATAAGCGAAAGTGCAAAAGCGACAACACCGATACTGCTTACAAAAACCCCAATCCACGGCAGTACATTGCTTTCAACAACCGGTTTAAGTAAAAACTTAATAAATGGCAATATCGGCAACGCAGATGCTAGCGCCACATATACCAGCAAAAACATGATCGGCATCAGGAAATAATCGCTTGGATGCGTTTTTGCAAACACAATCGGTTGGATTCCGCGACTTTTTAGCAACAAAATACGTGAAAATAAAGCGAGAAAAACAGCACCAACAAGATAATGCTGATAATGTCAATTGGGTTGGTGGGTATATTTATGAATGCATGTAGTTTTTGATTAATATTAACTGTTGACAAGTCTTTCAGGCGTTGTTAAGGTTTTGTGTCAAGCCAGACATATCCAGCGGACTTGTCAGCGGTTGGTGTTATTGTTTGTTTTGAAGTCATTTCTACCAACTTGTAGATTTCAAGTATCCATTCTTCCTGCTTTTTCACTCTCCACTCTTCGTAAACTATCCTTGCTTCATTTTATATACCAGCGCATACATTTTCATCTGCTTCACCATGGCCAGCAGTCCGTTGGAGCGGGTGGGAGAGAGGTGTTCTTTCAGCCCTATTTTTTCAATGAAATAAAGCTCGGTGTTTACGATATCATCGGGTGTTTGTCCGGACAGCACCTGGAAAAGTAGCGCAACAATTCCTTTTACGAGAATGGCATCGCTTTCGCCTTCGTAAATCACTTTTCCATCCATCAGTTCGGCATTCAGCCACACACGGCTCTGGCACCCTTCAATGATGTTTTGCGGAATTTTGTACTTCTCGTCAAGTGGTTCGAGTGAATTGCCCAGATCAATCAGCAGGGCATATTTGTCCATCCAATCGTCAAATTGATTGAAATCGTCAATGATTTGGTCTTGAATTTCGTTAATTGTCATAATAAAAAAAACTACCCCTAACCCCTAAAGGGGAATAAGAGAATGTGTTATTCAGAATTATTTATATAATATTAAAAAGCATCTTTGCTCCCTCCAAAAGTCCCCTTTAGGGGATTTAGGGGTTATAATTCCCCCTTTAAGGGGTTAGGGGGCAAGCATCTTCGTTACTCTCTTTAACGCCTCTACAAACGTATCTATTTCCTCTTTTGTATTGTAAAATGAAAAAGAAGCACGAACAGTTCCAGGAATTCCGAGTTCATCAATGAGTGGTTGTGCGCAGTGATGTCCTGTCCGAACAGCTATTCCAAGCTTATCAAGGAGCATCCCGATGTCATACGGGTGGATTTTCCCAACCAGGAATGAGATAACCGAACTTTTGTGTTCAGAAGTGCCGATTATCTGCATATCGTCAATTTCCAACAATTGTTTTGTGGCGTATTGAGTCAGTTCATTTTCATAATCGGCAATATTCTCAATGCCAATATTTTGTACATACTTTAGCGCTTCTGCCAACGCCGTAGAACCGATGTAATCGGGTGTCCCGGCTTCAAATTTAAAAGGAGGTTCGTTGTAAGTCGTCTTTTCAAATGTAACGGTTTGAATCATTTCGCCTCCTCCCTGATAAGGTGGAAGTTTGTCCAGCCACTCCTTTTTCCCATACAGGACGCCGATTCCCGTAGGCGCATAGACTTTATGTCCGGAAAAAACGTAAAAATCAGCATCCAAATCCAGCACATCTACCTGAATATGCGGTACTGCCTGTGCTCCGTCAATCAATACGGGAATATTTTTTGAATGAGCAGTCGATATCATCTCTTTCACCGGATTGATGGTGCCGAGCACATTGGAAACGTGCGTTACGGAAATCAATCGTGTTCTTTCATTCAGCAATTTCTCAAATTCATCCAACTTTAATTCACCTTTTTCATTCATCGGGATAACGCGCAGTTTCATCTTTTTGCGTTCGCATAGCATCTGCCACGGAACGATGTTGGAGTGGTGTTCCATCACCGAAATCACTATCTCATCACCCTCATTACAACAATATTCACCAAATGAAAACGCAACCAAATTGATGGCTTCGGTAGTTCCTCGCGTGAAAATTATTTCAGCAGAAGTAGAAGTGTTAATAAATTTTGCAACAAAATTGC
This sequence comes from uncultured Paludibacter sp., assembly GCA_964541615.1. Classification (GTDB taxonomy): domain Bacteria; phylum Bacteroidota; class Bacteroidia; order Bacteroidales; family Paludibacteraceae; genus UPXZ01. The sequence continues at coordinate 10,373 of CAZIRA010000070.1, read as the reverse complement.
GTGCTTCTTCGTGTGCTTCGGTGGCTTGCTGACTTAGAAAATGGACACCGCGGTGAATGTTTGCATTCAGGTGTTCGTAGCCGTAATTAATTCTGTCAAGCACCGCTTTCGGCTTTTGAGTCGTTGCGCCATTGTCAAAGTAAATCAGCGGTTTGTTGTAAATTTTCTCCGAAAGAATCGGAAAATCAGCGCGTATGTTGTCAATATTCATAGCCCCCTTGCCCCCTAAAGGGGGTATTATTATTTGGTTTGTCATTTTTTATAAGATAATTTAATTTTTTCCCCTCAATACGTCTTAATACTAAAATTGCAACATTTATAGTATGTCAGCGAAGTATTCCCCTTTAGGGGTTAGGGGCCGTTTTCTCTAACAGCATCCTTCCATCACGCATTCTTCATCTACGGTTTCAAACTCCAATGTAACGTGCTCTATGCCATTGTCTTTAAGGGTATTTCTAATGTTGTTTTTAATGGAAGTGAGTTCTTCCATCGTTTTTTTCTTGTTCAAAATCACATGAATTGTCATCACATTGTAAATGCCGTCAACAGTCCAGAGGTGAACATCATGAAGACCTTTAACCGATTCAATTTTCAGGATTTCAGCTTGTATTTCATCTGAATTTATTTCGTGCGGAGTGCCTTGAAGGAGAATCCGGAATAGTTCACGCATATTTTTGAATACATTGAAAAGCACGTATCCGGCAATCAACAGCGACAGAATCGGGTCAATAACCGGCACATCCCAGAAATACATGATTATCGCACCAACCAGAACGGCAATCCAACCCAGTACGTCTTCCATTAAATGGAGCGAAACCACTTTTTCATTCAGCGATTTTCCCCTGCGCAAACGGAGCATAGCAACGCCGTTTACAGCAATTCCAAGTACGGCAAGCATCATCATTCCCTGCGGATGAGCTTGTTGCGGATTGAAAATACGCGGAATGGCTTCGGTGAGGATTAAAATACTTCCAACGATGAGCACCAACGAGTTTGCCAGCGCACCAACCAGTGAAAACCGCCGATAGCCGTAGGTGTACGTGCTGTCACTTTTTTTGCGGGAATATTTTTGAAAATACCACGCCAATCCTAGCGATAAACTATCACCCAAATCGTGCACGGCATCCGAAAGAATGGCGACGCTGTTGGTCAGAAATCCGCCGATAATCTCAATGATGGCAAAGCCGAAATTCAGGAAAAAAGCTACCTTAATGTTCTTCACATCGCCGTGATGATCGTGGTGATGCACGTGTGAATGAGAATGGCTGTGAGTTTTTGAAACTTTTTTTTCCATAATATTAAGATAACATTTTTCGGGCTACAAAGTTGTGAAAATTAATATCAAAAGTTTTGTTTCAATGTGTTGTTATGATTTTTAAAACATAGAAAACAATAGTTTGATTTTTCTAAAACGTTAATTCAACACGGAGGCAAAGAGTTTTTCTTTATTTTTTATGGTTATCCGTAATGTAATCTGTCATTTTAGTCTTTTGCCTGGAAGGCATAAATATTTCAGCCCAATGGCAACGCATTGAGATATTAGTTTATAATAGTCAAAACGCGCCTTGTAAGGGCAAGATGCAATTAAGTTGGGCTTACAGCCCGCCAATTATGGTTTTATCTAATACCCCACCCGTTGAGTGGGGCTGAAATAAGTTGGGCTTTCAGCCCAAAATACAGTTTCGGACGCATTGCAGAAATCATTTTATTAAGAATAAAGGTCTCCGTGTTAAAATGTCATCAGTTTCTGTGTTTTATAAATTGACGGATATTCCCGAAAATCAGAGAATATGTATAATTTTTCTATGTTTACTACTGTTTTAAAAATCGAGATAACTTCAATAAATATTTCCCAAAATTACAAAAAAGATGGAGATAAAATAAATCTGACAAACTTGAGCTTTATTTCGACCCAATATACAGAAAAACCAAACCGATCAGAATCAATATCAAATCAAACGCTTTAGCTTTGATATTGCTTTCTTTGAAAATGAAAACTCCGCCCAGAAAGCTGACCAGCACACTGCTTCGGCGAATCATGGAGATGATGGAAATCATGGCGCCTTCCTGACTCAAAGCCCAAAAATAGACCAAATCGGCCATTGATAGAAAGATGGCGATAAAAGGAATGGAATTTCGCCATTGAAATTTAGCATTGCCTAAAATCCTGTTTTTTTGAAGGAGCAGGAATAATAATCCGGTCAGAAAAGTTTGGTAAAGCAGGTACCAACTTTGCACGAACATCCGATCATAACGGAGCATTAGGTGTTTGTCGTAAAGACCGCTGATCGCTCCAAAAATAACTGAAAGAAACAGCAACCAGACCAATTTGTTGCTTTTGAAATCAATTCCTTCGCTTTTGCTTGTGCGACTCATAAAATATAGCGATGCGATGCCGAGCAAAACCCCAATCCATTGATAGCCATTGAGATGCTCGCCGAGAATCAGCGTGGCACCGAGCAGTGTCAACACCGGTTGTGAGGCTTTTACAGGACCGACTAATGTGATGGAAAGATGCTTGATGGCGTAATATCCACAAAACCACGATGAAAAAACGATGCACGATTTCAGCATCACGGCAAGGTGCTCCTGCAAATTTCCCGAAGGGACATAAAAGAAGTTTTCGATTCCTAAAACGCCTGTTTTGGAAAGCAGAATCAGAGGCAGAAACAGCAGACTGCTGATGGCGGTAGAAATAAATAAAACGCTGAGAACAGCGTTTCCTTTAAGAGCCGTTTTTTGAAATATGTAGTAAATTCCGAGAAGGAAAGATGAGAGTAAAGCGCCTGTAACCCACATATGCGTGAAGTTTTGTTGTTAGAAAGATGGTTTAAAAAGCAAATTGCGGTTTCAAACCGCATTTTGCAAAAGAGTATTTGAATTCATTGAAATCTAAATTTCTACTTCGGGATAATTGTCTTCATCCATTTTGTTTTTCAGCGAATAATCAAAGAAAACTTCCTCCACCAGCTCGTTTTCGGCATCCTGAAAAAGCAGAATCAAGTCAGCAAATTCTTTAACTTGCTGTAATGTCATATTAATAAAGCTGACCTCTATTGGTAACTCAATATCGCCCATAATGCAGTCCCACAGCGCATCCAGATTATGTCCGAAGTAATCGGGAAGCATCAATTCATTGAAGGCTTCGTTGTAAAAATCCTCGTAGGAATGAATAAAATCGAAATCGAAAAATACCTGTTTCATTGTTTTTCAAAGGTTTTATAATGGTCGTGAGTTACAAAAATCAGTCCATCGTTGGAGAAGACCAACCGATCGGCATTACGCCTTCCGCAGTTGTAATTCAGATCAGCTTCGTAGTAAATACGCCCTTTCTGCGCAGGTAGATTCCGCTCCCTGTTCGTGAAAATGTCGCCACCAATCGCTCTTCCGGGCAGCACATTGCATAAATTTCCTTCGGAAGCCACCCATCCACCGCTTCGTGCAGTTTTTTTTGTGATGTAATAATCGGGGAGCCGGCCGTTCTTTTTCACATAAGGGACTACCACCGATTCGCTCGTAAGTTCGTCTATTGGGAGAATTTGTGTGTGTTTCACAATAACTTTTTCAGGCTTTTCTGCCACTATGCTATCATTTGCAACAAGTGTATCAGCAGGTTTTCGAAAAGTATTGTAAAGCAAAATTCCAACAATCACTAAAAGAAGGAAAATGATAATGGAAGTTGATTTGTTTTTCATATCTAAATGATTGAATACAAAATGCAAAGGTAATTGAAATAAATTTAAATTAATAATTAAGTCTTTTTCCAGTTTGTGAAAATTGAAGTTTATAAGAATTAAAAATATCGGTGCATTTTTTGTTGTAAAGGTTTTGGAAAATTGATGAAATTGCAAACGATTGCGAAGATGATTACGACTAATTCTTATGACTAACGGTTAGTAAATTAATCGCTTACGTTATTTTTGTAGAGTATATAAATTGAAAAACACTTTTACGATTTTAATAGAAAATCAAACTATATTATGAAAAAAACATTTCTTTTTACAATTATCGGGCTACTTTTCTCAGTTGTAGGCTGGGCTCAATTAGTAACCACAAACCCAACATTTGTAACACAAGATGGAGGAACAATAGAAATTACTTTCGATGCTACTCAGGGGAATGCCGGGCTTAAAGACCTCGCAGGAGATGTATATGCACATGTGGGAGTTATTACCGACAAAAGCGCCAGCGGATCTGATTGGAAATATGTGGTAACTCCATGGCCAAGCAGCACAAACCTGGCGCAGGCAAATACTACCAAAAATAAACTTACCGCTCTGGGCAATAACAAACACAAACTGATAATCACCGGAGGTGTGCGTGCGTTTTTCGGTGTTCCAACCGGTGAAAAAGTACAAAAAATTGCACTTGTATTCCGCAACACCGATGGTTCAAAAACAGGCAAAACAGCATCGGGTGGTGACATATTTGTAGATGTGTACGAGGCCGGACTGAACGTAGGTTTTACTAATCCTGCTGCCGATAAAGCAGTAACTATTAATACAACCGAGAGTATTACTTTTACTTCTTCAATTACCGCTAACCTGGAACTTTTCATCAACGGTACAAGTGTAAAAACTGCTGCTTCAACCGCATCACTCTCCCATAGTTTTACCTATTCAAATACCATTGATTATCAGCTTATTGCCAAAGCAACAGCCGGCACCGAAACGAAATATGATACTGTAAATGTCTGTGTACCAGCTGCAACTCAAACTCAGGCCCGCCCTGCAGGAACACAACCGGGTATTAATTACATCAATGCCACCACTGTAACCCTGGTACTGCATGCACCCGGAAAACAAAACGTGTTTGTATTAGGAGAATTCAACAACTGGATTCAGCTAAATGCCTACCAGATGAAAAAAGATGGCGATTATTTCTGGACAACACTCAGCAATCTGACTCCGGGACACATTTACGGATTCCAGTACCTGGTTGATGGTACAATCCGCATTTCCGATCCTTTTGCAGAAATGGTTCTCGACCCCTGGAACGACAAATGGATCAACGAGAAATATAATATATATCCTAATCTGAAAGCTTATCCCGAAGGAAAAACCGAAGGTCTTGTGGCTACATTCCAAACGAACAAACCGGCTTATAACTGGGAAATAACCAATTTTCAAATGCCCGAACGCGATAATATGGTAATTTACGAGCTGCTTCTTCGTGATTTTACTGTTGAAAAATCACTGGATGCTGCTATAGCAAAATTAGATTACCTGAAAACATTGGGTATAACTGCTGTTGAACTAATGCCTGTGCAGGAATTTGACGGGAACAACAGTTGGGGCTACAATCCGAACCATTTCTTTGCATCGGACAAAGCATATGGAAATGCCGAAACATACAAACGCTTTATCGACGAATGTCATAAACGTGGCATCGCAGTGATTCTCGATGTGGTTTTCAATCATGCTACCGGTCAATTTCCTTATGCCAAAATGTGGTGGAATGCGACAAGCAATCAAACTGCTGCCAACAATCCCTATTTTAATGTCACTGCACCACATCCATACAGCGTATTCCACGATTTCAATCACGAATATCAGCCTACACGCGATTATTTTAAACGGGTATTGCAATTCTGGATCAACGAATATAAAATTGATGGCTATCGCCTCGACCTGACCAAAGGTTTTACGCAAAAAAGTTCGACCGAAGCAACAGCATCAAATTACGATCAGAGCCGAATCGACATTCTGACCGATTATTATAATGCTGCTAAAGCTGCTAAATCGGATGTTATGTTTATTCTGGAGCATTTCTGTTCATCGAGCGAGGAAACTGAACTGGCTAACCGCGGCATGTATCTGTGGCGTAATGTAAACAATGCATACTCACAAGCTGCAATGGGATATCAGTCCGATAGCGATTTTGGTGGTATGAATAGTCTTCCTCGTCGTTGGGTGGGCTTTGCCGAAAGTCACGATGAAGAACGCAATTTCTTTAAAGCTAAAAATTTCGGAAGCGGAACCGTTAAAACCGACTCCATTTATCGTATCAGTCGCGTACCTTTGAATATTGCCTTTACAACGTTGGTTCCCGGACCAAAAATGGTTTGGCAGTTTGGCGAAATGGGTTATGATTATTCAATCGATGCTTTGGGCGGACGCACTTCCGAGAAACCTTCGGCATGGTCGTATCTGAATCTTGCACATCGCAAAGCAGCTTATGATATGTCGTCGAAAATCATTACACTTCGTAAAATGTACCCTGCAGCATTTACACAGGGAAATTTCTCACTCAATATTGGCTCGAACGATTGGAGCAACGGACGCCGTATTGCACTTACGCACAGCGATCTGAACATGGTGGTTTTGGGTAATTTCCAGCCAGATGCAGGTATCACTGCAAATCCGAACTTCCCGAAAACCGGTATGTGGTATGAATTGCTGACAGGTCAGGAGTTGAATGTAACCAATGTACAAATGACCATGAACATGCAAAAGGGTCAATTATTGATTTACACAGACCGAAAAATTAATACCGGGACCACAAATCGAAATGTCAAATACAACGTTGAGTTTTCTCTCTATCCAAATATCACTGACGGTAAAATGTGGGTAACTACCTCAACTGACGTGAATAATATGTCAATTTATAATATGCAGGGCGCTGTGATTCGTACGTATTCAAATACTAACGAGGTGGACGTTTCGGATATATCTGCCGGAATGTATTTTATGGAAATAAGTACGAAAGAAGGAAAAGGAATTCAAAAATTTATGAAAAAATAATCTTTTAGTGTATTAGAGTTGATTTGTTTGTTTTTTAAAGAATAAGGGAGCTTCCATTCTAGGAGCTCCCTTTTTCTGTTTTTTTACTAAATTATTCGATATTCTTTCTTACTTTGCTCAAAAACTGAAGCATATTTTCAGAATCCCTGTTTTCTATAATTTCCAATAGTTTTTTTAGCTCATCACGGATATTTTTTACCTGTTCAGGCGTATATGGATTGAAAAGAATTTCTGAAAGCAAAAAATCATCCTCCGAAAGAAGTCCTTTAGCAATGTCCATATGCCGTTTGAAAGTAGTTCCCGGTGCGTCCTGGTGTTTCATTACCGATGCAAAAACAAGCGTTGATGTAAAAGGAATTGAAAGCGAGTAAGCGATTGTTTCATCGTGCTCGTCAAAAGTATATTCGAAAATTCTGAGTCTCAGTGATTGATACAAATCTTTGAAAAACGCCTTGCCCATATGGTCGGATTCAGAAATGATAATGGCACTCTGCGTACTCAGATTGTCCAGCGTGGCAAATGTGGGACCGAACATCGGGTGGGTTGAAACGTAGCGTCTGCTGCATTTTTCGTAGTATTCCTGCAAACCGGTTTTTACCGAAGCAATGTCCGAAATGATGCAGCTTTTTGGCAGATACGGAAGTACTTTCTCAAAAGCATCCACGGTAAATTTGAGCGTCACGCAGTTGATAAGCAATTCAGGCTCAAATTCTTGAATTTCTTCAAGTTTCGTCAATCGAAGTGTGTTAAAGACAAACCGGAGTTTTTTTGGATCGGTGTCGTAGAGGGCAACTTCGTGTTGAATACAGAGAACATCGGTCAGAAAAGTTCCCATTTTTCCGGCACCCATTATCAGAATTTTCATTTTTCTATAATTTTGACAGCAAAGGTAATAAAAAAGCAGGTAAATTGTGCAGAAAAAAGGATGTTGAAAATCCAACATCCTTCATCGTGTAATAATTGAAATCTGATTATTTCTTCTCAAAAGTCATATCAATCCTCCCAAGATTCATTCCACTTTTCCCAACTTGGGCAATTGTAACTGCTTTTCCATTTTTATTTTTCGCTGATTCATTAACCAAAATTTTGTGTGAATGTCCGCCTATGATTACGTCAATATCTTTGGAAACTTCTGCTAGGTCATAGTCGGTCGGAGAACTGTCCAAACTGCTGACACCAAGATGCGACAGGCAGATTACAAGGTCACATTTAAGCTTATTTTTCAAAAAATCGGATGTGCTCAGTGCAGTTTCTATAGGATCCAAAAGTACTACGCCTTCAAAATTTTTCTGGAAAGCAAGTCCATTCAGATTAACTCCGATGCCAAAAATGCCGATTTTTATTCCGCCTTTTTTAATGATTTTATAGGGCTGTACATAAGGTTTCAGCGGTGTGTTTTCAAGATTATAATTGGCATTGACAATAGGCAGGGAAGTGTTTTTGAGCACTTTTGCCAATGAGTCCATACCGTTATCAAATTCGTGATTCCCAAAAGTCACAGCATCGTAGCCCATCATTTTCAATGCTTTCGCTTCAACCGCACCACTGTAAAAATTGAAGTAAGGTGTACCTTGGAGAAAATCACCCGCATCGAGCAGCAAAACGTTTTTTTCTTCCTTTCGTATCTGATTAATAACACCCATACGGCGTGCATAACCTCCCATATCGCTGCTCTCAATCGGTTCAACCTGGCTGTGTGTGTCATTGGTGTGGAGAATGACAATTTTTGTCGTCTTCCCTCCAAATGTTGAAAAGGAAAATGTGATTAGGAAAAATAGAATAATTCTTGTTCTCATGATCATTCTGATTAAAAAATTTGACTAAACTACTTTATTCTGCCATCAAGCTGCGAATGAATTTTGCGTCCGTTTTGTGTTTCACGGATAACGTATTCCATCAGAATATTTCTGATTTTCAATCCGGTATCGACTCTTTTTTCAGGTGATGCCAAAGGAATCATCCGGTCATTTCCACCAGCCAAAAAATCATTGGTAGCGATACTGTACAGTTTGTCTGTTTCAATGGATTTGCCTTGTATCAGACAGTTTTTAGCTTTTTTATCGATGATTTCAAACCGAGCTCCGGCAATTCCCTGCCCGCCTTCCAGTGCAAAAATATCAAACAATTTTTTTACCTCAGATCCCTTCAGCCAGAGAATCACCAATTCATTTTCAAAGGGCATAAGCTGGAAAATATTGCCTACAGTCAAATTACCCTTTGGGAGTGGTGCACGGAGGCTTCCAACGTTCACAATAGCCAGATCTACAGATTGTCTTAAGTAATCTGAAGCTGTTTTCAGGTAGATATCTGCATTCAGATTAGAAAGCAGGCTCTCTGGTTTGCCAGATCTCATTTCTTCGGTAGTTTCACCTATAACTTGATTCATTTCCCTGTCAAGGTTTAGCTTGATCGGAGCGATAAAAGCCCGCATTCCGGGATCAGCTATTGCTTCTGTTGAAGCGTCAATGGGAATTGCTGCTGTTTTCACGTCAATTAGCGACCACTGTTTGGGTGAACAGGAAACTGCTGCAACCAAAACCAGGATTAAAAAAAATCTGTTTTTCATGTGTTTGTCTATTTTGATATCAAGATTAGAAGGAATATACTATCATTTCAATCCTTTGATTGTTGAGAGAGAATTTTGACGCAGCTGTTTTATGTAACTTGATTTATGATTTTACAAATATAAGTTTTATTGGTGGAAAAAGGATGAATTTATTGTGAATTTATTCTTTTCAAGGAACTTTTTCAAAGTAAATGTTCTGATTAATTATTCATTTCAGACTTGATTTTTATTTATTGTTTTGTTAAAAACGAATGTGTAAAATAGCAAATGTTGAATATTAAGTTAAAAAAAATTAATAAACATATCAAAATCAACTTTATTGCATGAAAATTGTTTAATAAAATAAAAAAACTGTTTAACAATTTAATGAATAAATTATGGAAAAAAATGTAACAAAAATCGGCTTGATGGCTGTAATGTTTGCAGCATCGGCAATTGCTTTTACGGCATGTAATAAAAAAGTTGAAAAAGTAGAAGAAGCAGAAGGTGATTCTATCGTAGTTGTGGAAGAAATTCCGGTTTCAAAAGATTACACCGCGTACACTTTTGAACAGAAAAATGAAGTTGTGGCTGATGCCAAAGCAGAATTAGATGCAATCAATAAAAAAATTGATGAGCTAAAAGCAGAAGCTGCTGCAAAGCAGCAGGAACTTTCGGCTGAAGCAAAATCCGGATATGATAATGCAATCAAAGAATTAGAACAAACCCGCGATGGCTTCAAAGTCAAAGTAGATGAACTAGAAAAAAGTACTGCCGAAACCTGGGAAGCAACTAAGACAGACGTTGCAAACGCTTACAATACTGCTGCTCAAGGAGTTGAAAATACTTTCAATAAAGCAAAAGATGTTGTGTCGGGTGCAGTAGAAAACGCTAAGGATGCTGTAAATAGCGGAATTGACAGCGTTCAAAACAAGTTGTTAAAATAACACTGCCACATTTTATAAATAAAAGGGAACCGAATGGTTCCCTTTTTTGTTGGAATAGCACGTTTTTCGTTATGTCTATGCCGATTTACGAGGCTGGGTATATTTGCCTGTTTCGTAATAAAATTATAAATTTGCCAC
>CAZIRA010000069.1:1358-13278 GCA_964541615.1 uncultured Paludibacter sp. | reverse complement strand
GCTTCTTTGTATGCAGTGACCAATCCTCCCGTGCCCAACAGAATTCCACCAAAGTAACGGATTACAATGATCAGAATATCTGTCAGTTCAAAAGAATTGATTTGGCCCAGAATCGGTCTGCCTGCAGTTCCGGATGGCTCGCCGTCGTCATTTGAGCGAAATTCAGTTCTTTCTTCCCCCAACATGTACGCATAGCAAACGTGACGGGCATCATAGTATTCTTTCCGATAGTTTTCCAGGATAGTTTTTATCTCCTCCACATTCTTCACGGGAAAAGCGAAAGAAAGGAATTTACTTCCTTTCTCTTTGTAAAGCCCTTCGGATGGTGATTGGATAGTTTTCATAAGTTGCCGCCTAACCCTCTAATGGAGGAATTGTGAACGCAAAGTGACGTCCTGAAACCTTCCCGGACGCTGCATTTAAAATTGTCGATTTGAAAGATTCACGTTATCCAAAACACTGCTTTTAGCGTCGGTTTGGATTTGAAAGTCCCCCTTCGGGTGATTTAGTGGGCTGTAATTCTCTCAATCTTTGCTCCCAGTGCATTCAGCCGTTTGTCAATGTCCTGATATCCGCGGTCTATCTGTTCTATGTTGTCGATGATGCTTGTGCCGTTGGCAGCCATAGCGGCTATAAGAAGTGCTATTCCTGCCCGGATATCGGGTGAACTCATCTTGGAAGCGCGTAAGTGCAAGTGATTACCAAGTCCGATTACAGTTGCCCGGTGAGGATCGCAAAGGATAATCTGTGCTCCCATATCGATCAGCTTGTCAACAAAGAAAAGCCGGCTTTCAAACATCTTTTGATGGATGAGAACACTTCCTTTTGCTTTTGCAGCCACTACCAGAAAAACACTGAGCAAGTCAGGTGTCAGTCCGGGCCAGGGAGCATCTGCAATGGTCATAATCGATCCGTCGATAAATGATTCGATGGAGTAGCCGTCTTGTTTTGGAATAAAAATATCGTCTCCCCGCTGTTCCAGTACAATTCCCAATCTGCGGAAACTGTCCGGAATGATTCCCAATTCATCGTAAGCGACATTTTTAATAGTGATTTCGGAACCGGTCATTGCAGCCATTCCAATAAAACTTCCCACTTCGATCATATCCGGAAGCAGAGCATGCTCACACCCGTTCAACGAAGAAACTCCCTCAATGGTAAGTAGATTGGAACCAATGCCGGAAATATTCGCTCCCATTCGGTTCAGCATTTTGCAAAGTTGCTGGATGTAAGGTTCGCAGGCTGCGTTGTAGATGGTGGTGGTTCCTTTGGCAAGCACGGCAGTCATAATAATGTTGGCCGTTCCGGTAACGGATGCTTCGTCGAGAAGCATATAGCTGCCATTCAGTTCGTCAGCTTCAATTCTGTAAAGCTTTTTATCCGCATCAAAATTGAAAGTAGCACCCAGTTTCTGAATTCCGATAAAGTGTGTGTCAAGCCTTCTTCGTCCTATTTTATCACCTCCGGGTTTCGGAATCACAGCCTTTCCAAAGCGTGCAACCATCGGCCCAACAATCATTACCGAGCCGCGAAGCGATGCACTTTGCCTGTAGAAACTTTCGGATTGTAAGTATTCGAGGTTGATGTCTCCGGCAGTGAACCGGTAGTTACTTTCAGTAAGTTTCTCAACTTCTACTCCCATGTTTTCAAGAAGTTTGATCAGGTTGAGTACGTCTAGAATGGCCGGAATATTATTAATCGTAACGGGCTTGCCGGTAAGTAAAACAGCACAAATAACCTGTAAAGCTTCGTTTTTTGCTCCCTGAGGTGTAATTGTGCCGCTTAGTTTGTGTCCGCCCTCAATTTTGAATGATGACATTTTAATAAAGTCAGAAGTTAGAAGTTAGAAGATTGAAGTCAGAAGACCGGAGAAAGGATTCAAAAAATATAAAAAAAATCGTCTGTATTCTATCTGCGTAGCGGTCTAAAAGTCTTTTGTCTTGACAAGTTATTTCTTTTTCTGTTTGTTTTGATTCTGATTTTGATTTTTCTTCGGATGAAGCACATCACGACTTTCCATCAGTTTGAAGATATCAGACGAAACATCCAGTTTTCCTTTGGAGAGTTCGCGTAGGTCATCAAAAATTTTCTTATCGTCAACCACTTCTTTGTTCCAGGTAAGAAAACATTTCTTCATCTGGTTGGCAAGCAGGCGGATAAGTTCGTTTTTTGTTTCACCTTCAGGATATTCAGAAACCCGATCAATCATGTCCTCCAGATTTCGTCCGTAGTGCATGTAGGAGATTTTGGAATGTTTGTAAGGGATTACTTCCGGCTTGGAGTACAGGTTTTCTTTTTTTACGATTTCGTACGGATAATCTATGTCAAGACGAAAATCTGACATGATAGCTATGTGGTCCCAAAGCTTGTGTTTGAAGTCGTTTACGTCACGCAGGTATGGGAAAAGATTTCCCATGGTGTTGATGATTGAATTGACGCAACGGGTGCGTTCAGCTTTATCTTCGATAGTCAAAGCGTGCTCAATCATCCGTTGGACATTTCGTCCGTATTCTGGCATTATAAGCTTGCCTTGCAGGGTTGGATATTCCATTATTAGTTTGTAGTGTGCAGTTAATAGTTTATAGTTTTTTGTTCAATCGCGAGTTCGTCAAATTTCATCTTCCTTCTTCCGACATTGATCATCTCATTCTTTCACCAGATAAATCAGGGTAGGGAAGTGGTCACTGTAGCCGTTGAGCCAGACTCCTCCGGCATGCGTGCGCAGCGGGCTTCCTTTGTAGCTTCCTTCTTGCTGAACCAAAAAGTTTTTGTTGAATACTTCGGCTTTCCAGAATCTCAGGTGCGAATTTTCATTGTGTAAAAACGGTTGAGAGATGATGATTTGGTCAAACAAATTCCACTGGTTGTTGTAAGCCAGCGAACCAACTCCACCATCCAGAATACGCCACATTGGGTTATACAGTCCATTTTTAGGCACATCTTCTCGGTTTCTTTTTGCATCAAGAATTTTGGCTGTACTTTCGTTGGATGGATCGTCGTTTAAGTCACCCATAACAATGATTTTGGCATTTGCATCTTTGCTGTAAAGCGAATCCACAATGGATCTTGTGCGCTCTGCAGCCGCATTTCTTCTCGGAGCCGATGCAGCTTCGCCACCCACTCTTGACGGCCAGTGTCCCACAATGATGTGAACTTTTTCATTCAAGAGATAGCCGGTAACCAGAAGTTGGTCGCGTGTGCGAAAAAGCGTGTCGTACGGAAGATTTAAACTGTATGATTTACTGCTGGTTACAATGAAATCACGTGGATCGTAAAGCAGCCCTACATCAACTCCACGCCTGTCAGGACTATCGTAATGAACAATCTGGTAGGTACGATTGGCAATAGAAGGCTCCTTCACCAAATCCTCAAGCACGCCGCGGTTCTCAATTTCAGAAACTCCAAGTACGGAAAGTCCTTTGGGAGTTACATCCAGCCCGATCTGCGAGATAGCGTACGCCATATTTTTCAGTTTGGATTTATACTTCATACTCGTCCAGCGCATGGCTCCGGTTGGAAGGAATTCTTCGTCAATATTTTCTTGATTAATGGTGTCAAATAGATTCTCAAGGTTGTAAAAACCTACGCTGACAGCCTTCACAGATACTTTATCGTTGGAAGCAACCGGCTTTCCGGCACCGCAGGAAATCAAAAAAATGACTCCCAATACAAATGTGAGGTGTTGAATTTTTATATTCATTTCAAAAAATAATTTAGCCTAATTAAACAGCAAAATTCCGAAAAAAATACGAGAAAAAAAAATAATACGTGCATTTATATCAAAACAACGCAATATTAAGAGATTGTTGCAGTTTTTTAAAAGATAAAATCGATATGGACAGCTATCTTTATATCAATTAAGCAGTTAAATGATTTTTCAGGTATTATAATTGCCTGATTATCAAAGCAAGATGTATTGTAATACGCTTTTTATGCGAAATAATATGGCTCTAAAAGCTGTTATTAGCGAAAAATGTCGTAACTTGCACTACTTTTTAAAGTACAAAAGCAATGTAATATTTTTAATTTATTAATGTATGAAAAAAATACTGTTAGTTTTATCGCTACTGATTTTTACGGTCACATTTGCCGGTGCTCAAACGCGTCTGGTGGGTGTTGTAAAGATTGCTAACGATGAAAATCCGCTGCCTGGAGTAACAGTCTCTGTATTGCAGCAAAATTTTTCAACTTTTACTAATGCTTCCGGAGAATTTGTACTCACTTTTCTTCAACCGGGAGATGCTGACGTCCATTTTTCACGTTCCGGATATCTGCCTCAGGTAGTTACAGTAAATCTGATAGAAGGACAGGAACTCGACATGGGCACCATTTTTCTGAAAGTGGATGTGCAGGAAGAAGCCCGTCAGGAAGCCATATTACAATTAACGGAGTCTGATTTCAACGAAGACGAAGGACGCGCTTCGCAATCTGTTTCATCAAGTTTAGCCAGAGGCGATGTTTATTTATCGCAATCGTCTTACAATTTCAGCCCCATGCGTTTCAGATTGAGAGGCTACGAGCAGGAATTTGAATCTACCTACGTAAATGGAGTTCACTTCAATACGCTTGACAGAGGAGGTTTCAACTACTCAAGCCTGGGTGGTTTGAATGATGCAAACCGGAATAAAGACGTTGTTGTTGGTACGGAAGCCAACACTTTCAGTTACGGAAATTTAGGAACAAACACTAATATTCTGAATCGTGCAAGCAATTTTGCTGCAGGAACCCGAGCCAGCGTAGCCTACAGCAACCGTGCTTACAAACTGCGCGGTCAGGCTACTTACGCTACCGGACTGATGCCCAACGGCTGGGCTTTTGCCGTTTCCGGAGTGGTTCGCTGGGCCGAAGAGGGTATTGTACAAGGTACCTTTTATAATTCAGCCGGATACTTCTTCTCTGCTGAAAAAATGCTCAATTCCCGCCACAGTCTTTCTTTGGTGACTTATGGAGCTCCCACACAGCGTGCTCAACAAAGTGCAACGACTCAGGAAGCGTACGATCTGGCCGGATCAATCTATTACAACGCATATTGGGGTTATCAGGATGGCGAAAAACGTAATTCGCGTATCGTCAAAAGCTTTGATCCGACAGCTATTCTTTCTCACGATTTCAAAATTTCTGAGAGTCAACGGCTTCGTACCGGTGTGGCTTACCACTACAGCATGTACAGCACTTCTGCGCTTGGTTTCTACAATGCAGTGGACCCAAGACCTGATTATTACAGAAACATGCCAAGTTTCTCCAACAGCCCTGAAACACAGGATGAATTAGCCGATTTGTGGAGAAACGATGTGAATGTTCGTCAGATTAACTGGGACATGCTTTACCGGGCAAACCTTGACAACAACGCTCTGAATCCAAATTCGAGTGCAAAATATGTGGTTGAACGCCGTCACAACAACCTGCAGGAAATTGCTTTTAATTCGACTTATACAAATCAATTCAATTCCAAGTTGAAACTGACTGCAGGTATCCAGGCAAAACATGCGAAAGACATCAATTTTAAGACGATGGACGACCTTTTGGGTGGTAATCAGTGGATTGACATTGACCAGTTTGCTGAGCGTGATTTCCCTGCAAATACGGATATTGTTCAGAATGACCTGAATAATCCAAACCGCATTATCAAACAAGGTGATGTCTTTGGACACAAATACAATATCAATATCTTACATACAAGCGGCTATGTGCAAAACGAGTGGAATCTTCGGAAATTTGACATTTACTATGCAGGACAGCTGACTTACACCCAGTTCAACCGCCACGGATACATGAAAAACGGCCGTGCACCTGAAAATTCATTTGGAGCCGGAAAAACCTGGTGGTTTGTAGATCCATCCCTGAAAGCTGGTATTACCTACAAAGCTGACGGCCGCAATCGTTTATACACCAACCTGTTGGCTGAGACCCGCGCTCCGCTTCCAAGCGGCTCCTATGTTTCTGAACGTATCAAAGACACCCGTGTGCCAAATCTTCAAAGCAGAAAGATTATTTCGTATGATTTGAACTATGCTTTCCTGTACCAAAATATTCGTGGACGCGTCAGCGTGTTTCAAACACATATGCTCGGAACCTCTGATAACCTCGGTTATTATGACGACGAGCTGCGCACATTTATAAACCACCTGCTGACCAAATCAAACAAAATTTACCGCGGTTATGAAATTGGAATGACTGGAAAAATAAACAATAGTTTCTCTGTCTCAATCGCTCATACACTGAATGATTTCCACTATACGAACGATGCAATTGGTATCAAAAGTTTTGAAAACGGATCAAAACCTGACGTGGAAGAAGTGGTGATGACCAAAGACCTGAAAATCAATACAGGGCCGCAATTGGCCGCTAACATCACGCTGGATTATTTCCATCCGAAAATGTGGTTTGCAGACATTACGCTGAATTATTTCGATAATAATTACCTTGACTTTGCGCCAAACAGATTTACGGTGAGCAATATGGCGAAATATACGACTGACGAAGCCAAAGCGGCATTGGGAACACAGGAAAAACTTCAGGGTGGATTCTTACTGGATGCTTCCATTGGTAAAGTTATTTATCTGCCGAAACGTCGTTCGATGAACATCAATTTGAGTTTCAATAATATTTTGAACAATACCAAAATGATTACCGGTGGTTTCCAGCAAGCCCGTCTGCCGCTCGACGGAGCAAACATTGATATGTCCGGACTTAACAGATTCCCAAATAAGTACTACTATGCCTGGGGATTCAACATGTTCTTAAACCTTGGATTTAGATTGTAATTTTTTAATGAAAAATTTCTTATGATAAAGATGAAACATTATATAATTATGTTTGTAGTTACACTATTTTTCATGAGCTGTAACACAACTGAATTTGAACCTGTGCCTAAAGAAAGGCTGATGGGCGAAAAGTGGACAAGCACTACGACTGTGAAAGAGGTGCTTGATACCTACATGACTAATTACGACCAATATACCGACACGGCTACAAAAAATGCAGGACTTTTTACAGCTGATTCTATTCCATCTACTCCGGCGTCAATCATTAATGGAATCATTACCACTTCGGATGTGGAAGGCAATATTTATAAATACATAATCGTGCAGGAAGAAGAACCGGATGGGATGGCCGTGAAAATTTCCATTGACGCGAGTGGATTGTCTTCAATTTATCCGATTGGAACTAGGGTATCGGTTGATTTGGGCGGACTTTATATAGGCAAATATGCTCAGTCTCCACAAATCGGAGTTTACTACGAGAACATGACCCGCTACAAAGAAAATACAGAAACAGGAAAACGTTTCTACCGGGTTGAGCCGGGAAGAATGCCTTTCCCGATTGCCAGGAAGCACATTTCTGCATACGGCGATCCTGAACCGGAAGCTATCAAAGCAGACACACTGACCATAGCGCAAATTAAAGCCGGCGGTCCAAAACTATACAACAAACTGGTAGTTATCAAAAACGCGTATTTCACCGGTAGAGGAGCTTACAGCGGACGCCCGACATTGATTTCTGACGACCAGATGATATTTGCACCTTCTACTGATGGAGTAGGATATCCGCAGTCACGTGAAATTCAGGATGGAACCGGAAATATCTTCATTGCTACAAGCGAATTTGCCCGTTTTGCCAACAAACCTATTCCACCTTCTGCCTACATAGGATATATTACTGCAATCGTGGGCTGGTACAATGATAAAGACGTGGCTTTGAATAACACCAAAATTTATCATCAGCTTACTATCCGCTCACTGAAAGACCTGGGAGCCGGATTTGAAGGTTATCACGAATCAATTAAATAATCCTGTTTGTTAAATTCATTTGATAGAATATTATTATGAAACATATTTTTAAAACATCATTTCTTCTCATTCTGGCTTCGCTCGTAATCAGCGCCTGCTCTAATGTGGATGAATGGGAGCCGGAGCACAAAACCGATGCTTCGGTCATATTATCTGAATCGCTGATGGGTGGCCTGGGTAACTTTACCACTTACTCGGTGAGCGGTGACCAGGAGTGGCTGGGCGATGAAAGCTACGCCATCATGACCGGTTATGTAAGCCCTACAAACTATGCAAACGAGGATTGGCTTATTTCTCCTGAAATAGATCTCACTAAAGCTACAGAAGCAAATGTATCTTTCCAGCATGTGGTTCGTTATTTTGATGCTCCAAACGAAGCTGCAACAGTTTGGATTTCCGAAAATTACACTTCCGGCGACCCAACGGCTGCCACCTGGATAAAACTGGAAACACAGCCGTTTGTGGATTATTCAAGTTGGGATTTTGTTCCTTCCGGCGAGATTAGCCTTACCCCCTGGGCGGGCAAAAAAGTACGTGTAGCCTTTAAGTACACGTCAACCAATACGGATGCCGGTACCTGGGAACTTAGAAATGTGGTGGTGACCGATAAAGAAGCAGTAGTTGTGGAAAGAAACTATGGCAGCGGCAAGGAAAAAGATCCGTTTACCGTAGATGGAGCCGTATATAATCAGGGATCCGGAGCCTGGGTGGAAGGGTATATCGTTGGATACATTTATGTTGGTTCTACAAGCAACACATACGTTTTCAGCTCCGACACCTGCACTCAAAATACCAATATCCTGATAGCTGCTTCGCTTAGCAGCCTTTACATCTCCAAAGCCATGCCGGTGCAGCTTCCTACAGGAACTGCCCGTAACGCGCTGAATCTTCGTGATAACAAAGGAAATATTGGTAAAAAAGTAAAATTGTACGGTAATTTATCAACCTATTTTACTGTCCCGGGCTTGAGAGATGTGTCATACTACGAATTTGAAGATGGTACATTTGGCGGTACCAAACCGTTTGACCCAACAGATGCATTATTTGCAGAAACATTGCTTACAAAAGCCAGTTTCGATAAATTTACAGCTGTAAGCGTATCAGGTGCACAGTTTTGGAGTCACAGCACGCAGTATGGTGCTATGGTATCCGGATATGCCAGCGGTCGCTCTTACGCAAATGAAGACTGGTTTATCTCACCACCGATTGACTTAACAGGAAAATCCGGAGTTCAACTGAGCTTCGACCATGCCCGCGGGCCGGCAGGAAGCATCAATGTGGGTGTGACTAAGGGCTACTATACCGTTTGGGTATCCAATAACTATGTTTCAGGAGCACCTGACACTGCTACCTGGACTGAACTTACCGGCGTCAATCACGGAACTACAGCCTGGGGATTTGTTTCTTCGGGCGGTCTAGCAATTCCTGCAGCAAACCTGAAAAAAGATCTGCGCTTTGCTTTCAAGTACTTGTGTACAGATGCTGAATCAGCTACCTGGGAAGTGAAGAATGTGATGCTGAGATAGTATAAAGTATAGTGAAAAAAAATTCCCCTAAATCGTAAGATTTCAGGGGAATTTTTTTTAGCCACACATCAGAACCTTTCCACTTCCGGCATACTTTACCGCCTGCGGCTCTCCGGTAAAACCCACTTTTCCAAATTCTACTGCTATGCTTACCACCAGCGAAACCGCATCAGCCATAAGAAGGATATTTCTTTCATTCAGGCGTACTTCCATTGTTTGTGCTTGCAGCAGGTTTTCTGCCTGCAGCCACGCTCCGGTTGTTGTCTGACTGATGCCGTGCATTTCTTCCACCAGCGGGATGTAAACTCCGTTCTTATCGCATTTCATATCCGATACTGCCCCCAGACTGACCAGCAGGCGGAAGTAGGGTAGGCGCTGTACATTCAGCAGGTCGGATGTAGTGTTCATATAGGGGATGTGCACCTTTGCCGTCAGATTCTCCCGGTCTATCTCTGCATATACCGATACCCTCATCACCGTATTGAAAAGGTAGTTGCGGTTAAAGCTAAAGTCGGAAAACGTGTGCCGGTAATCCGACAGACGTATCTCTCTTTTCCCGTCAGGGTTTTTCGTATCTGTTTTCTGTACGTTCTTTGCGAAAGCGTTCAATACCGGCGTGAGGTTGTAGTCGGCTATCCGGTGCAGACCCCCGAACGCATGGCGGAGTTTAGAGGCAAAAGCAGTACACCCGCGCCATTCGTTTTGCTGTAAGCGGAATCCCTTAAAAGCAGGAGACTTCATTATTTTCTCCCTGGAAGCTCCTCCTTTAGTGCGCACGATGACTTTGTCGCTGTCTCTGCGTTTGTAAAAACTCAGATTTCCCAAATTCCCTTCTATCTGTATCGGACCTTTTACTACTGCCATGATGAACTAATGTGCTAAAGTGAATATTCAAAACAGCAAATATAAAATAAAAATATAGATAATACAAATATAAACAATATATAAACCTTATTTATATAAGTAAGCTTTATATATGTGTTAAATAAGGATTGTATAAGGTTTATATAAGGAATATATTTTTTTGGGATAACATGCATTCCCCTATCTTCCAATTGTCTGGTAACTAACTAAAAAGAGGCTGATCTAAGGTGTGTTGATAAATTTACAGAGTACTGTCCAATTTTCGGCGGAATAGTAAACAGCAGTCAAGCTTATGCCTGATATGTTTTTGAGTAATCAGAAGCTTCAAACGAAGTTTTCTGTCATGCAAAACCTTTACAGCAAAAATTGTCAATAACTCAATCCGGATTTCGTGGATAAAGAATATGGAAAGCACTATTTTTGTTTCAGAAATAATATTGTCCGGTAAACATGGTAGAAAATTCCTGTAAGTCCTTAGATAACATGACTTATCATCATGTCGCCTCTAAGAGGCTTTATATTCTGTTACATGTTATTTCTACCCTAATTTCGCCCCTACGAGGCTTTAATTTTTAGCACCAGTGGTGGTACATTATTGTAGAAAACAGATTACACCCACCAACAAAAGCTCCGTAGGAGCGACATTGTTTTTTCTTTTGTTTTTATCGGACAATATTATTTCAGAATATAAGGATGTCCGGCATTCCGATAAATCACCCAAAGGGTTATAAACCGATCTAAGGTTTATAGCCCTTTTTTTATTCGGGCTGTAACTATAGAAAATAGTAGAAGGGTAGGGGTAAAATGTATTTCAATTTATATTTCTTGTGCAGTAGGTGCGCTGTTTGTCCGAAAATGGTGGTAAATGTGGTAAATGTGACGGATATGTGGTCGTTTTTATCTTGTAAAAATCACAAACTCTATTCCAGGTACTTAGAATGGGGGTAACGAAATTTGTCCTTTCAAAAACGGTGTTTTGATCTTAGGTTTGTAGCGCAAAAATAATTGTTTTTCAGATTTATATTTTATTGAAAATGGAAGGAAAATAAAGTGCGAATGAAGAAGCTAATTTTTTATTTTTCTATAAAAAAAGTCTGTTAAGAATAACTCTAAATAAAGGTGTTTTATAACTGGTTGTAAATAAGTAAAATACAATGGTTTTTAACCTTTGTTAAGAAGTGGTGAAAAATTTGTCCTTTTATTTACTTGCTTTTGCATATAGATTTGCAATGTAATTTTTTAAGGAAAATATCAGTAACACCAGAAGATTAATATTTGAAAACAGCAAACAAGAAAGAGGCTGTAATTTTGAACAAAAATATCCGGTAAAATAACCGATCAAAGAATTGGATAATAAAACGAACATAGTAACCGACCATCATTCAACATATCTGACGGAATTAGTCATTGATAAGTTGAATAAGCAGGAGCTGGAAATTATTCGGCTCAGGGAGTTGGTGAGTTCGTTGGTGCCGTCTGAGGAGCCGGAGAGGTTTTATACCGTGGAAGAAACCACGGAGATATTAAAAATGTCCAGAAAAAGTCTCTATTTGGCAAGAATAAAGGGTGATATTCATTATCGAAAATACAATGATAGCGTTTGGTTCAGCAAAAGCGATATAGAAGAATTTCAACTAAAAATTAAAAAATAAACAGACAGGGTGAATAGACATTCGGGTGAACAGACAACCGGGTGAACAGACAACCGGGTGAACAGACATTCCTGTCTGTTTAAAATTA
>CAZIRA010000069.1:0-1258 GCA_964541615.1 uncultured Paludibacter sp. | reverse complement strand
TAAGCACAGCCAGGAAACTTGTCCGATCTTTGACGGATGTCTATGCACCCGTCTATACATTCAAGAAAAACGGTTTGATGGATGTAAGTTTACCATTTTTCATTATCTTTACATAAATTTACAAACAAACTATGATTACAGGAGAAGTACGCAACAAAATCGATGCGATTTGGGATACGTTTTGGACGTCGGGGATTACTAACTCGATGACTGTATTGGAGCAGATGACCTATCTGTTTTTTATTAAAATTCTTGACGATGCTCAGGTAAAACAGGAAGCAACAGCTTCATTATTTGAAACCGAAGTAGAAAACCCGACTTTCCCGAAAGGGAATTGGATAAATCCGCAGACCGAAAACGCAGTGCCTTTTCAAAATTTGAGGTGGAATACATTCAAAAATTTCGACCCGCAAGCCATGCTTACCACTGTAAGGGATGACGTATTTTTGTTTATCAAAAACCTGCACACGGGTAAAAATTCGTCGTATTCTACCTTTATGAAGGACGCCACGTTCCTGATACCGAACGAGCGGACACTCACCAAATTGGTGGATGGAGTGAGCGGATTGAATATGGAAGACCGTGACACAATGGGCGATGTTTATGAATATATTCTCGGAAAAATGGCGGCAAGCGGCACCAACGGACAATTCCGAACACCACGCCACATTATAAAAATGATGGTGGAGCTGATGAAACCTACACTGAAAGATACCATTTGCGACCCGGCGATGGGTTCGGCAGGTTTTATCGTGGAAAGTGCCCGCTATGTGGCGGAGAATTATTCCAAAGAATTGTTAAGAACCGAAAATGCCAACCACTACAAAAATTCGATGTTTTTTGGCTTTGATACCGACCAAACCATGCTTCGAATTGGTGCAATGAATATGATGCTTCATGCGGTAGAAAACCCGAATATCGAGTGGCGTGATTCGCTATCGGACGACAATAAAGATGCCGACCGATACTCGCTGATTTTGGCAAATCCGCCATTTACGGGAAGTCTTGATTACGAAGTGGTGGAAAAATCCCTGCTCACACTTGCCAAAACCAAAAAGACGGAACTGCTTTTCCTTGCCTTGTTTTTGCGTTCGCTCAGGTTAGGCGGAAGGTGTGCAAGTATCGTTCCCGATGGCGTGCTGTTTGGTACAAGCAACGCGCACAAAGCCATTCGCCGAGAATTGGTAGAAAACCAAACCCTTCAAGCAGTAATTTCGATGCCTTCGGGGGTGTTTAAGCCTTATGCAGGAGTTTCTAC
>CAZIRA010000068.1:3450-13718 GCA_964541615.1 uncultured Paludibacter sp. | reverse complement strand
CCGTGAAACTTCTTATAAACCAATATACTAATTAACTAATTAACTAATTAACTAAATAACTATTTAACTATACATAATGGAAGAAAAGAAATTTGTTATTTCAAAAATAAATTATATCTTGATTGCAGCCGCTTTCGCAATAATTGTTATAGGTTTTTTATTAATGGGTGGAAAACCATCGGATGTGGAGTTTAATCCGGATATTTTCAGTACACGCCGCATCGTTGTAGGACCGATGATCTCTTTCGCCGGTTTTCTGTTTATGGTTTTTGCCATCCTGTACAAACCCAAATCTAAGCGAGCTGAATGAGTGTTTTTGAAGCAATAATTATTGCAATTGTTGAGGGATTGACTGAATTTCTGCCCGTTTCGTCCACAGGACACATGATTTTGGCGCAAGGATTTTTGGGAGTCAAAAGTGATGAATTTGTAAAGGCATTTACTGTAATCATTCAATTTGGCGCCATACTATCGGTGCTGATTTTGTATTGGAAGCGATTTTTCCAAACAATGGATTTTTACTGGAAACTGCTGGCAGCATTTTTACCGGCTGCCGTTATCGGTTTACTGTTGGGCGATTTTATCGACAGCCTGTTGGAAAATGTGTGGGTGGTAGCGATAATGCTCGTTTTGGGAGGAATTTTTATGCTATTTGTGGACAAATGGTTTACTCATCCCGAAGAATCCGAGCCAAAAATGACTTTCAAGCATGCATTGAAAATTGGCTTTGCACAGTGTATCGCCATGATTCCGGGTGTTTCGCGCTCCATGGCAACGATAGTGGGAGGGATGGCACAAGGTTTCAGCCGGAAAACCGCCGCTGAATTTTCATTTTTCCTGGCAGTTCCAACCATGGCTGCAGCTTCAGGATACAAATTTCTTGGCCTGCTAAAAGACGATTCAACACGCCGGATGCTTTCTGAGAATATCAACATACTGATAATTGGAAATGTGGTGGCATTTGTTGTAGCCATGCTGGCTATCAAATTTTTTATTAATTTTTTGACAAAATACGGATTCAAAGCCTTTGGATACTATCGTATTCTGGCCGGTTTGGTTATTATTTTACTGATGATTTTTGGATATAGCTTAGAGGTAGCTTGATTGAAATTAGAAATTAGAAACCTGTCTGCCTGAGACAGATTAGAAATTAGAAGTATTTAATATAAATGGATTTTGTAGAAGGAGAGATATTGTACGTGGAGAAACCGCTGAATTGGACTTCATTCGATTTGGTGAATAAAATTCGGTGGAAAATTACCCGTTCATTGAAATTAAAAAAACTAAAAGTAGGGCATGCAGGCACGCTTGATCCGCTTGCAACCGGCGTGATGATAATCTGCACCGGAAAAGCGACCAAGCGTATCGACGAATTTCAGTATCAGGATAAGGAATATATTGCTACGTTGAAATTGGGTGCTACTACCCCGTCTTTTGATTTGGAAAAAGAGATTGATGCTGTATATCCTACGAAACACATTACACGGGAGTTGATAGATCAGGTAATTCCTACTTTCAAAGGTGAGATTTGGCAAGTGCCGCCGGTCTATTCAGCTGTGAAGGTAGAAGGGAAAAGAGCATATGACTATGCCC
Organism: uncultured Paludibacter sp.; assembly: GCA_964541615.1. Lineage (GTDB taxonomy): Bacteria > Bacteroidota > Bacteroidia > Bacteroidales > Paludibacteraceae > UPXZ01. The sequence goes on along the minus strand of CAZIRA010000068.1, from coordinate 12,125 downwards.
GTGAGGGACAGGCAGTTGAACTAAAACCAAAGTTATTGGTTATAGATGAGATTGAGGTATTAAATTTTTCGCTTCCAGAACTTAAAATCCGGGTTGTGTGCAGCAAAGGCACATATATTCGGGCATTGGCACGTGATATTGGTGAAGCACTCCACAGCGGTGCACACCTTACAGCCCTTGAAAGGACGAGAATAGGGGAGGTAACACTGGAGAAATGTCTGAAGATTGACGATTTGTTGAATCGTTTTGAGATATATAATTAAAATTAAAAGGTATAGAACAGGTATGAAATTATCGCAATTTAAATTTAAACTGCCCGAAGAATTAATCGCTCAGTACCCAACCAATTTCAGGGATGAGTCACGATTGATGCTGCTGAACAAAAATACCGGAGAAATTAAGCACTTAGTTTTCAAAGATGTAATCAATTACTTCAATGAACACGATCTGTTTGTTTTTAACGATACAAAAGTGTTTCCTGCACGTCTTTTTGGCAATAAAGAAAAAACCGGAGCCCAGATTGAGGTTTTTCTTTTGAGGGAACTCAATAGAGAATCAAAGCTTTGGGATGTGCTGGTAGAGCCAGCTCGCAAAATCCGTATTGGTAACAAACTCTACTTCGGCAATGACGACAGGGTAGTAGCGGAAGTGATTGACAACACCACTTCACGTGGCCGTACGCTCCGCTTTTTGTATGACGGCGACCATGAAAGTTTCAAAAAAGATCTTTACAGCTTAGGCGAAACACCACTTCCGAAGAATATTAACCGACCAGTAGAGCCAGAAGATGAAGAAAAATTCCAAACCCTTTTTGCGAAGAAAGAAGGTGCAGTATCTGCTCCCGGTGCCGGATTACATTTCAGTCGTGAACTGCTGAAAAGGATGGAAATCAAAGGAATCGAGTCATCGTTTGTTACTTCGCACATGAGCCTTGGAAATTTCCGTGAAATTGATGTAGAAGATCTTACTAAGCACAAAATGGACTCAGAGCAGATGGAGATTACTCCGCAGACTGCAGAAGAGGTAAATAATGCAAAAGACCGTGCCAGCAATGTTTGTGCTGTCGGAGTGACTGTAATGCGTGCACTTGAAACCGTAGTTGGAACAGAAGGAAAAATTAAGCCTTTCGAAGGCTGGACCAATAAATTCATTTTTCCACCTTATGATTTTACAGTAGCTAATTCAATGATTACTAATATGCACATGCCTTATTCCACGCTTTTGATGCTGACCGCTGCCTTTGGTGGATATGAGCATGTGATGCATGCCTACAGCGTTGCTATTAAGGAAAAATACCGCTTCGGTGTGTATGGAGATGCAATGTTGATTATTTAAAACACTCTAATCCCTGTAGGGGAACAAGATTAATTTGACAACCTCATTCTCACTCCCTTCGGAGAGTTGTAATGAGGTTTTTTTATTTCCCTCTTTAGGAGTTAGAGGTAAACTTCTTTATTTCTTCCACAATTATTTGCCAATCCAGTAGTTTTCCACTACCAAAATCGCCGCAGGCAAGTTCCCCCTCGGCAGTACCGAAAACATGGTAGCCGTGTTTTTTGAGTTTCTCTATATTTTCTTGTACAATTTGATTTTTGTACATAAATGTGTTCATAGCAGGAAAAATCAATACCGGACTGCGTGCCGCCATCACGGTTGTAGTGAGCATATCATCGGCTATACCGTTGGCAATTTTACCGATAATATTGGCTGTGGCGGGCACAATCACAAAAACATCTGCTGCTTTTGCCATATCGATATGCTTGGTGTCCCATTCTCGCAACGGGTCAAATAGATCGGTTATTACGGGATTATGCGACATCGTCTTAAATGTGAGCGGCGTAACGAACTCCTGCGCAGCTTTGGTCATAATGACTTCCACGTTGTAGCCGTCTTTTTTCAACTGGTTCACTATTTCTACGGCTTTGTAAACGGCTATGCCTCCTGAAACACCAATAAGGATGTTTTTTTTCATAAGTTTGAGGTGTTTTTCAATTATTTAAAAGCAACGCACAAATATACTGTACTTTTTCTCCATTATCAAATTTAATGTTTAAATATTGGTTTATGAGTGTATTTGCGTGATTGTCAAAGTATTAATGGGAGTGTAATCTGAGTTAATTAGACTGTGTTTTATTTTGGGAGGATTAATTGTTAATTAATCAGCGAATGAATATATCAGAAATCCGCTGTTTAATCATTAAAATCTACCCCATCATCCTTTCTATAATCACCTTTGCAATTTCTTTTTTCCCATCCGGTCTATCGATTATTTTTCCGTTTTTGATTAGAATTCCCTGATGGTTGGATTCGCTGATAGCTGAAAGTTGATTGGCAAAAACCATGTCACAGCCGGTTTTTTCTGCCATTTGATCGGCTACATGAAGTAGTTGGGCTTCGGTTATGTCACGCATCAGTTTGAAACCAACAAGGAAGGTGTTTGGATTATTTTTTTTGATAAGCGGGATGACTTTTTTGGTGCGATTCAGTCCCAAGATAATGTCGGCATCGGAAGAGATTTTTTCATTCCTGCAATATTTCGTTTTCGGATTTTCCAGCAAGTTACGAACATGGTCGTCTGTAAATCCATGCTTGCTTTGTAGTGCTTCTATTTCTTCCGAAAGCCGGTAAATATCCACCGCGTAGCTGAACGTAAAGTCGGAAATGGCCATGGAGTGGATAAAATAATCGACCGAAATTTCTTTAGTGAGTTTATCCACTGCCTGATAGACGCTTTCGGCATCGGTTACAGAAATAACGTGAACGTGAGGTTTTTGACTGTCGGAAAGTGGTTTAATAACGGCATTTTCGGTATGAACGTAGTGAATTTTGAATTCCGCCGAATCTGCTTTTTCAAAATGTGCAAATACTGCTTCCAGGCAATGCCAGCCAAGCGAGCCTGTGCTGACGTTGGTGATTTTGCGTATTCCGTCAAGGTTCTCGGAAGTTCCTCCTGCTGTGATGGCGATATGCGTCATAGAATTTGCCCTGCTGTTTCTGTTAATTTTTCCTGAATCCGGTTGTCATCATCCAGCAACAGTACCACAGGTTTGTGATTTTTAGCTTCTTCAGGAGTCATTTGAGCATAAGCCATGATGATGACTTTATCGCCCGGCTGAACCAATCGGGCGGCAGCGCCGTTCAGGCAGAGGACTCCGCTTCCCCGTTCACCTTCAATCACATACGTCTCAAATCGGGCGCCATTGTTGTTATTCACTATTTGTACTTTCTCGTGAATAAATATGCCGGCCTCATCCACCAAATCTCTGTCGATGGTGATACTTCCGGTATAATTTAAGTTTGCCTCGGTCACCGTAGCACGGTGGAGCTTGGCTTTTAATAATGTTATTAGCATAATATAAATTATCCTTAACTCCAAAAGGGGATATTGAAGGCCCTCAATCTCCTAAAGAGGAAGTTGGTAGGTTTATTTTAAAATATTTTTATAACTTTTTATGAAAATATTAAAATAGTAAACACTCTTAGTTCTCCCTATAAGGGGTTAGGGGGCTTTTGTGGCTTAATATTTCATTGTCAATTAGTCTCGTTTTTCTGAATTTTAAGGCTACGGCTGCCAGAGCTTCTTTTTCAATGGAGGTGATGGACTCCAATGAAGGAAAATCGAGAATGCTCACGTAGTCGATTTCTGCCAACGATGCTTCATTAATTTTTTCTGTGATGATAGCGATAAGTTTTTCAACATTATTTTCGCCTTTGGCAAATGCTTCCTTTCCTTTTTTCAGGGCTTTATTCAGGATTATGGCCTGTTTTCTTTCTTCGGTAGAAAGATAGGTGTTTCTTGAACTCATGGCCAGTCCGTCACCTTGGCGGATTATCGGGCAGGTGATAATTTCGATGTTCATGTGCAGGTCGTTCACCATTTTTATGAGCACGGCAACTTGTTGGGCATCTTTTTGTCCGAAATAGGCTTTGTCCGGTTGCACAATGTTGAAAAGCATATTGACCACCGTGGTTACTCCACGAAAATGTGTTGGACGTGAAGCACCGCAAAGCACTTTTGTGATTGTTCCCTCCACTTCCACGAATGTAGAACTGCCATTGGGGTACATTTCATACACCGATGGGAAAAACACCACGTCAGCTCCCGCACTCATAGCCAGTTCTGTGTCACGCTCAATGTTTCTGGGATAGGATGTAAAGTCTTCATTGGGGCCAAACTGTGTAGGATTCACGAAATCGCTCATCACCACCACGTCATTTTCCATATTTGCACGGCGAATAAGCGATAAATGTCCTTCATGAAGAAAACCCATAGTCGGAACAAAACCGATGGTTTTACCTTTCGAGCGATGTTTGTCCAAGTAGTTCCGAAGTTCGGAAATTGTTGTGATTACCATATTATATCAGCCTCCTAAATCCTCCAGGGGGGGGACTTTTGGCAAGTAAATTGTTGAAAAAATTATGATATTAAGAATTATTAATAGTAGACTTTTTGCTTTCGGCTTGTCAACATCTGACTTCTAACTTCAAGTTTTATAAGTATAATCCTCTCCCGGAAAATCGCCGTTTTGAACTTCGTGAATGTATGATTTTACGGCATTGATAATTTCGGTGTTCAGGTCGGCATAACGTTTAACAAATTTGGGTACAAAATCGTTGAACATGCCGAGCATATCATTGATAACCAGCACCTGTCCGTCGCAATATTTCCCTGCACCAATGCCTATAGTGGGTATCGTCAGTTTTTCTGAAATTTGTTTTGCCAACGGTTCGGGAATTCCTTCCAGTGTAATTGCAAAAACGCCTGCTTGCTCGAGCAGTAGTGCATCTTCCAGAATTCTTTTTGCATTTTCCTCGTCACGTCCCTGTACTTTGAATCCGCCAAAGGCATTCACCGATTGGGGCGTGAGTCCAAGGTGACCGATTACCGGAATTTGTGCGTCAATCACAGCTTTAACCTGATTGATAATATTTTTTCCACCTTCCATTTTTACAGCTTCGGCACCACCTTCTTTTACTAATCGGCCGGCATTTCGCACCGCATCTTCTATTGAAATATGATAGGATAGAAAAGGCATATCGCTGATAACCAGTGCGTCTTTATTTCCGCGAACGACCATTTTGGTGTGGTAAATAATTTCATCTACCGTAACGGGTAGGGTAGAGCCCTGCCCCTGCATCACCATTCCGAGCGAATCGCCCACTAAAATAGAATCTACACCTGCCGAAGTAAGCAATTTTGCCATCGAATAATCGTAGGCTGTCAGCATAGTTATTTTGCGGCCTTCGTTTTTGAATTGCTGAAAGGATTTTACTGTAATTTTCATATATAGCCCCCTAAATCCCCCGATGTGGAGACTTTGCTGAGTGCAAAGTTTGTAGTTTAGTATGTATTTAATTAATAATAATGACAAGTGTTTTTTGCAAAGATAACTAAATCAGCGTCACCAAAAGTCTCCCATGGAGGATTTAGAGGGCATATCTATCATTCTCATAGTCTCTTTGCCCATTACTTTGTAAAGTTCAGTTAATTCAGGCAAATTTTGTTCCAGAACTTCCAAATGCTTTTTAATGGTTTCTGCGTCACCCCGTTTTATCGGGCCGGTCAGTGCATCTTTTGGAGTTTTGTTTTTTAGGTTCTCCAAAACGCTCTCTAACAATATGTTCGTGGCATTTCCAATCTCACTCGTATTTATTCCAGCCAATTGAAAAAGCTGGTTGGAGGCGTGAACGAGCGTTACTAAATAGTTTGACAACACAACTGCTCCGGCATGGTAGGCTGGTTTGTCCTTTTTGTTGATTGTGTGATGAATATTGCTCGTTTTTTCAAAAATGGTTTTGATTTCCGTCAAGTCATCTTCATCTCCCTCAATAAAAAAACAGGTTCTTTTCAATGCCTGAACAGCTTTTGGTAAATCACTAAATGACAATAACGGATGCGCAGAACATACTCGGTGTCCTTTTTTCTTCAAACAATCTAATACATCAGAAGTTAATAATCCGCTGGCGTGAACGAATGTTATTTGTCCATTTATTTCTAAAAGTGAAATTTGACGGGCAATCGACTCAATCGCATCATCTGGAGTTGTGATCCAGATAATGTCGCTGTCGTTTATCAGGCATTTGAGGTCAGTATAAGCCATGGAGTCGGTGAGCAATGATGCCTTTTCGGCACTTTCTGAAGATTTGCTGAAATATCCCCGCACATCCAGCCCGGCCTCTTTGAAATAAATTCCCAAAGAAGTTCCCACTTTTCCGGCGCCGATGAATGTAATGGTACTGCCTCCCACCTCCCTGAAGGGTAAGTTTGTGGAAGAGGATAAAGAGTTTTTTCTTAGTATGGAATCCATTTGTTAAATCATTTACTTATTTCTAGTTTCTCAAAAGAAAAAAAGAAATGAATATAATCTATTGAAATTCCCCCTTTAAGGGTTAGGGGTATTTTTTTTCAATAATCTCCCTCCCAATCTTCATCATATATTCTTTCGCGGCTTCGTATTCGTTGGGGATGATGCCGTCCAGAATGGCGTCTTTTATCTTCATTTTAATATCACCTACTGCATTACAAGCAGGCAGATTAAATGTTTCCATGATTTCACGACCGTCAATGGGTGGTTGGAAATTACGCACTCTGTCTTTCTCCTCTATATCCACTAATTTTTTTTTGACCAACTGAAAATTATTCCGGTAACGACGCACTTTTTCCGGGTTTTTGGAGGTAATATCAGCGTTGCAAAGTATCATCAAATCATCAATATCATCGCCCGCCTCAAAAAGTAAACGCCTTACTGCCGAATCCGTTACTTCATCTTCGCTCAGTACAATGGGGCGCATGTGAAGATCCACCATCTTCTGCACGTACTTCATTTTTTCGTTGGTTGGGAGTTTCAATTTTCTAAAAATTTCCGGTATCATTTTTTCGCCTACATAGTTGTGATTGTGAAAAGTCCAGCCCAGTTTCGGATCGAATTTTTTCGTTCTCGGTTTTCCAATATCGTGGAGCAGGGCAGACCAACGAAGCCAGAGATTGTCCGTTTTTGTGGAAAGTTCATCCAGCACGGCCAGCGTGTGGTAGAAATTATCCTTATGACCCACGCCGTCTTTGGTCTCGGCGCCTTTCAGCGCCAGTAATTCCGGAAAGATGAGTTGCAACAGACCGGTTTTTTCCAACAAAATAAACCCGACAGATGGTTTGGGCGAAAGGATGATTTTATTCAGTTCGTCGGCAATACGCTCTTTGGTAATGATCTCAATCCGGTTTTTGTTGCGGGCAATGGCATCGAAAGTTCTCTCTTCCAGAAAAAAGCGCAATTGCGAAGCAAAACGAATTCCGCGCATCATGCGCAGCGGGTCGTCCGAGAAAGTAATGTCGGGATTGAGTGGAGTGCGTATAACGAAGTTTTTCAGGTCTTCCAGCCCGTTGAACGGGTCAACGAGCTCGCCGAACCGACCTTTATTCAGGCAAAGCGCCAGTGCATTAATGGTAAAATCGCGGCGGTTCTGATCGTCATCCAGTGTTCCGCCTTCCACTACCGGATTGCGCGAATCGTGCGTGTAGGACTCCTTGCGGGCGCCTACAAATTCCACTTCCCACTCACGGGTTTTTATTTGAGCTGTGCCGTAGGTTTTGAAAAAGGAAAATTTCGCTATTTTTCCCAGTTTTTTATGTACCCGCTCGGCCAATTCTATTCCGCTTCCTACGGTAACTATGTCGATATCCTTCGACGGGCGATGCAGGTACAAATCACGCACAAAACCACCGATAACGTAGGTTTCCAGCCCCATTTCATCCGCCGTTTCGGAAATAGTTTTAAAAATTTTATTTTGTAAATGTTCTTGCATTTGTCCGTAATTTTCAGACTGCAAAATTAGTGTTTTTTGAGGGAATAGGCAAGAGGAGAATTTGGTGGGACAGGCTATTTAAACGTTAGTAAGTCTTACAGGCGTTATTAGGGCAAATAACAACCATGAGAATGTCCAGCGGACTTGTTAGTGGTTGAAAAATAAGGCAATTTGCTGTGTTTTCTTTGAAGTGAATGTGTTATCTTTGTGAGAAATTAAATAAATTTTGAACTCCTTATGAACCCAATTAATTTCATTACCCGCGCATCCGGAATTGCCCGAACAGCACACGCCGGACAAACCGACAAAGCCGGAAAAAACTATTTTGAAGGGCACCTTACATCTGTGGCATCTATGGGAAAAACGTGGCAAGAACAAGTGCTTGGTTGTCTGCACGATGTGTAGGAAGATACACTCATGACCGAAAAAGAAGTAATGGAATTACTTCAAAAGGAAGAAAAATTCGAAGGAAATGAAGCAATTGAACTTTATGAAACTCTGCGATTATTCAACAGCAATCATTTCGCGGATAGAGAAAGTTATTTGAAAGCTGTAAAAGAAAATTCACTGGCAAAGGCTGTGAAGATAAACGACTTAAGCAACAATATGGATCTTACACGAATTGCCAATCCGAGCGTTAAGGATATTGAAAGAGTGGAAAAATATAAACGTGAAATCGCCTGGATGATAAGTGAGCGATAAAATGTTATTTGATTTTTCATGTTTTTTCATCAATCCATTCCCCAACCTTTAAAAAACTAAAACAACTCCACTCAAAATCTTATTCGTTAAAAAAAACCGTATCTTTGCAGACTAATTAAAATTAGAAATTAGAAATTAGAAATCAGAAATCAGAAATCAGAAGATATAACTAT
>CAZIRA010000068.1:0-3350 GCA_964541615.1 uncultured Paludibacter sp. | reverse complement strand
AAATTAGAAATTAGAAATTAGAAATCAGAAATCAGAAATCAGAAGATATAACTATTAACGATCACCTGTAAATTGCTAACTGTAAACTAACATGAAGCGAGCCATTTTTCCCGGAACATTTGATCCATTTACCATCGGTCATTACAGCATAGTGATGCGTGGATTGGAGCTTTTTGATGAAATAGTGATTGGTATTGGAGTAAATCAGTCAAAAAAAACACTTTTCAATATCGAAAAAAGAGTTGACATTGTAGAGCAGGCATTTAAAAGTGAGTCACGTGTTTCGGTGCAGACTTACGATAGTTTAACCGTCGATTTTGCCGTTGAAGTGGGTGCAAAATACATACTTCGCGGACTGAGAACGGTGGCTGATTTTGAATATGAGCATACCATTGCAAATGCAAATCGGCAACTGAATGGCCTGGAAACGGTTCTTCTTTTTACCGAAACAGAATATTCATTTATTTCATCAACTGTGGTACGTGATTTGATAAGATACGGCAGAGAAATAAATAATTTTTTACCGCCTGGAGTTGAGATTTAGTTAAATTGTTCCAATTAATCGGGATGATTGAAAAATACATTAGCAAAGTTATAATAATGAGAAAAATAACATCCTTTTTTTTGATATTTGTTTTGTCTGTCAGTATTACTGCCCAGAAAGAGGATAAATATTTCAAAATCAATAAAAATCTTACCGTTTTCAATAGCATTTTGCGTGAGTTAAGTGCCTATTATGTGGATACGTTGAATTACGATAAAGTGGTTCAAACCGGTATCAACAGCATGCTTTCGTCGCTTGATCCTTACACCGTTTACATGCCGGAGGAAATGAACGACGATCTGAAAATGATGACCACCGGCGAATATGCCGGTATCGGCGCATTGATCATGCAGAAAGATGGCAATGTAGTGATTTCTGAACCATACGAAGGAATGCCCGCGCAGAATAATGACCTTCGTGCGGGAGATATTATCCTGGAAGTGGACGGCGTAAGTACCAAAGAGAAAACCACATCACAGGTAAGCGAAATGCTTAAAGGTAAAAACGGCACCGAGATTGTCATAAAAATTGACCGATGGAACGAGAAAAAGCCAATTACCAAGAAATTTCTTCGTGAAAATATTCAGTTCAATCCAATCAGTTACCACACCGTACTTGAAAATGGCACCGGCTATCTGATGCTCAATGACTTTACCGACAAAGCAGCCTCTGAATTCAAGACTGCGGTAGCCGAAATGGAAAAGAAAAATCAGATAAAGTCACTGATTATCGACGTAAGAAATAATCCTGGGGGAATCGTAGACGAAGCAGTAAAAATCATGGGTTATTTTGTGCCAAAAGGTACTCCGATTGTTTCCACAAAAGGACGTTCGAGAGAATCTGACAGAACTTACCGCACGCCGACTGATCCGATTTTTCCGGATATGAAAGTAGCCGTGCTGGTTAATCGTGCCTCTGCGTCAGCCTCTGAAATTCTGGCAGGAGCTGTGCAGGATTTGGACCGTGGAATTGTGGTTGGCGAACGTACATTTGGAAAAGGACTGGTACAGAATATCAGACCGGTTTCGTACGGTGGGCACGTGAAAGTAACCATTGCCAAGTACTACACCCCGAGCGGAAGATGCGTACAGGCACTGGATTACAGCCACAGAAATGAAGACGGAAGTGTTGGCAGAATTCCGGACAGCCTGACCACTGCATTCAATACCACAAACGGTAGAATCGTTCGTGACGGTGGTGGTGTATTGCCCGATACAGTTACTACCGATTCCCGAAAGTTAAATATTGCATACTATATTTTAGTGCAGAATCATTATTTTGACTACGCAACACGTTACGCCCAGAAAAATAAAAAAATTTCAACTCCGGATAAATTTAAATTGACCGATGCCGAATACAATGATTTTGTGAGATATTTGGTGGAAGAAAAGAAATTTTCCTACACTACTCAAACAGAAAGCTACTACAAACAATTGCTTGAAGTGGCTGGTTACGAAGGATTTGATGAAACTGCCAAACAAGAATTTGATGCATTGAAAGCGAAGTTGATTCCGGATGTAGAACAAAATTTGCTCGATAATCGGAAAGAAATTGAGGAGATGCTGACAGTGGAGATTTTACAACGCTACTATTTCCAAAAAGGTCAGGTACAATTTATGCTCAAAGACGATGTGGACATGAAAGTTGCCACAGAGTTTCTGCAGAATACTGAGAAATATAATAAAGTGTTAGGGAAATAAACCAAAACAGGATTCAATCAATTAACTCTTAAACCAATTTATTTTGGACTATTCAAACATTCCTTCGCCCTGCTACATCCTTGATGAAAAGGCATTTCGAAGAAATCTATCACTGATAAAATCGGTTGCGGATAGGGCAGAAGTGGAGATCATTCTCGCTTTCAAAGCGTTTGCCATGTGGTCGGTTTTCCCTATTGTTCGTGAGTACGTAAAGTGTAGTACAGCTAGTTCGCTTGCCGAAGCAAGATTGGCATTTGAAGAGATGGGAAGCCCGGCACATACGTACGGTCCGGCCTATTCCGATGCTGAATTTCCTGAAATAATGAAGTTGAGCAGTCACATTTCGTTCAATTCGCTCTCGCAATTTGAAAAATTCTACCCGCAGACCATTGGAAGTAACATTTCCTGCGGGCTTCGCATCAACCCCGAATTTTCTGTTGTTGAAACCGACTTGTACAATCCGAGTCTTCCCGGTTCGCGCTTGGGAGTAGTGGTCGATTTGCTGGGAGAAAAACTACCTGAAGGAATTGAAGGACTTCATGTGCATACACTTTGTGAAAATAACTCGTATGATTTGGAAAATCTGCTGAAAGTTATTGAATCCAAATTTGATAAATACCTCCATCAGGTGAAATGGTTGAATCTGGGTGGCGGACATTTGATGACTCACGCTGATTACAACGTGGAACATCTGATTTCAACGTTGAAAAGTTTCAAAACAAAATATCCTCATTTGCATATAATTCTTGAACCTGGAAGTGCATTTGCCTGGCAAACAGGCGTTTTGCTATCTACAGTTCTTGATGTGGTGGAAAACAATGGTATCAAAACTGCTATGCTTGATGTATCATTTTCGTGTCATATGCCTGATTGCCTGGAAATGCCGTACAAACCAAAAATAACAGGTGCGACGGATGAAATGGAAGGAAAACCAACTTACAGAATGGGCGGAAACAGCTGTTTGTCGGGCGATTTCTTTGGAGACTGGTCGTTTGATAAAGAACTGAAAGTGGGTGATAATGTAGTTTTCGAAGATATGATTCATTATACGATGGTAAAAACTACCATGTTTAATGGTGTGTCGCATCCTTCCCTCGGCATTTGGA
>CAZIRA010000067.1:0-14067 GCA_964541615.1 uncultured Paludibacter sp. | reverse complement strand
AAACTGACTCAAAAAATAATGTTAGAAAAATAACGAGTTTTTAGAATTCCCCTAAAATATGCTAAAGAGAAAATTACTTTTTTCACGATTACTAACGTTGCTGATTCCGAGCTTTTTATTTGTCAATTTACTATTGCTCAAGACCACATAATTATCAGCGAAATTATGTATGACACACCACTGAACGAGCAAATTGCAATCGGAGTGTCGTATAGTAACGGAGAGTTTTCGTCCGCTTATCCGCCCAAATTTCAAATCCCATTGTGTGGAATCGCAAGATGTTTTTGTTGAAAACTGTGCAATACCCTCGTCAATGGTTATTCTGTCCATTATGGATACTAATCCATTTTATTCGGACTGCTCTTTTTCAGGTAAAACAGCACCTTGAAAGTTGATTTTTTTTGTTTTGTCATAACTCAAAATTTTAGTGATACAAAATTGATACTTTTTGAGTTATTTGAAACTATGCAAACAAGCGTAATCGACTGTATTATAATCTGTTTATTGATAATTCTAACATTTAAGATAATGGTAACGAATTAGAAACCCAAGTGTGTCGTTTTTACTGGCGTTTTTTATCTTTATTAAAACATTACAACTCATTATTCTTTTGCAGATTACGGCTTTTTACCTAATTTTGTAGAATGAAATTAAACTAACTCCCTTAATGGGAAAGGATACCAAGTGTAATTACCAAGCATTGTAAAAAAAAATCTTCATCTCACTCTCTAATGTCCCCAGTGGAGGGGATTCAGGGAACTTCACATGAATCTAGAATATTTCATAGCCAAACGCATTCATTTTGAGAAAAAAGGAGAGCGTAATGTATCCAGGCCGGCGGTGCGCATTGCCACCATCGGCATTGCTGTTGGAGTAGCTGTGATGCTGGTTGCAATAGCTGTTGTGGTTGGATTTAAGCAAGAAATCCGGAATAAAACCATCGGATTCAGTTCGCACATTCAGATCACCAATTTTGACAACAACAACTCCTTTGAAATGCAGCCGGTTAAGGTTAACGACACGCTGATGGGACAGCTTAAAGCCGTTTCTGAAGTAAAACACGTGCAACGATTCGTTACAAAACCCGGAATCATCAAAACGGAAGAAGATTTTCAGGGAATGGTGCTTAAAGGAGTCGGACCTGAATTTGACTGGGAATTTTTCAAGTCAAGCTTAGTGGAAGGTGAAATTCTAAATCTGAATGACTCAGCGTCCAAAAATGAGGTGATTATTTCGAAAGTTTTGGCTGATATGTTAAAATTGAAATTGGGAGATCCGTTTTTCACCTATTTTTTCCAGGATCAAATCCGTGCCCGCAAATTCACTGTCAAAGGCATTTATTCTACGAATTTTGCAGAATACGATAAATTATTTATCCTCACCGACATACGAATCGCTCAGCGCCTCAACAACTGGGAGGCGGAATATTTCAGCGGATTGGAAGTGCTGGTGAAAGACTTCAATCAACTGGATAAAGCAACCATGAAAGTCTATTCCGTAGCCGCCAATAAATTTGACGAAGAAGGAAACGGCTATTTTATCCAAAACATAAGACAAATCAATCCGCAGATTTTCAGCTGGCTCGATTTGCTCGATATGAATGTGTGGGTAATTCTGGTTTTAATGCTCGCAGTGGCCGGATTCAATATGATTTCGGGGCTGTTGATTCTTATTCTGGAGAAAACAAACATGATCGGAATTCTGAAATCGTACGGAGCAAAAAACTGGTCGATTCGAAAGATCTTCTTATATGAATCGATATTTTTAATCGGAAAAGGGATGTTTTGGGGCAATCTTATCGGACTGCTTATTTGCTTCATTCAGTACCAGTTCAAAATCATTCCACTCGATCCAGTTTCGTATTACACAGCTACTGTTCCCATCACATTCAACTGGTTTTACATCATTTTATTGAATGTCGGCACACTGATTACATCGATTTTGATGTTGATTGGACCTTCGTATTTGATTACGAAAATTTCGCCTGCAGCAATAATGAGGTACGAGTAGCCTCCTCTACCTCCTCTGAAGAGGGAATATTAGCAGGGCTATTATACTTTTTAAGACTTATCAAAATTTGATAATTTATTTCTAAAGGAAATATTTATGAAAGATCTTTTTTCTGATATAGATAATTTATCCGATGTGCCAAAATCCCCCAAAAAGGGGATTAGGAGGCAGGGAGATTTAGAGGGGCTTATTCTCTCACTCCGTCGTGAACTGGATCAGCATAATTACAATTATTATGTGCTTTCAAATCCTACAATTTCAGATTTTGATTTTGATAAAAAGCTGAATGAACTGGAAGAATTGGAAAAGGCTCATCCTGAGTTTTTTGATCCAAATTCACCGACCCAGCGTGTGGGAAGCGACATAAATTCCTCATTTAAGCAGGTAAAACATCAATATCCGATGCTTTCGCTCAGCAATACTTATTCCGAAGGAGAAGTGATGGATTTTTATGAGCGGACAAGAAAAAGTCTGAACGCTGATTTTGAATTAGTTTGTGAACTGAAATACGATGGCAGTTCTATTTCGTTGATTTATGAAAATGGAATTTTGACTCGTGCAATTACACGCGGCGATGGTGAAATGGGCGATGATGTGACTTCCAATGTAAAAACGATACGCAGTATTCCGCTCAGGCTCCAAGGTGATGATTTTCCGGAAAAATTTGAGATAAGAGGCGAAATTTTGATGCCGTGGACGGTATTTGATGAATTGAACAAAGAGCGTGAAGAACAGGAAGAGCCTCTGCTTGCCAATCCCAGAAATGCAGCAGCCGGGACATTGAAAATGCAGAATTCCGCAGAAGTGGCAAAACGGAAACTCGACGGATATTTCTACTACCTTTTGGGCGAAAATCTTCCCTCCAACCTGCATTCAGAAAATTTATACTTTGCCAGAAAATGGGGTTTCAAAGTTTCGGATGCAATAAAAGTCTGCAAAAAACCGGAAGATGTTTTTGAATTTCTCAGTCGTTGGAATGTTGAGCGGAAAAATCTTCCCGTTGCAACCGATGGCGTAGTTATTAAAGTAAATTCTGCCGTTCAGCAGCGAAATCTCGGTTTTACTGCCAAATCACCTCGCTGGGCTATAGCCTATAAATTTCAGGCAGAGCAAGCTGTGACGCGCTTAAACTCAGTTTCGTACCAGGTAGGACGTACCGGCGCCGTTACACCAGTAGCTAATCTTGATCCGGTGCAACTTTCAGGAACTACTGTAAAACGTGCATCCTTGCACAATGCAGACATCATCGAAGGACTTGATCTGCATATCGGAGATATGGTATTCGTAGAAAAAGGCGGCGAAATCATTCCGAAAATTACCGGCGTGGATAAGGAAGCCCGATTGCTGATTGGCGACAAGGTGAAATTTATTTCTACCTGTCCGGAATGTGGTACTCCGCTAATTCGCATGGAAGGCGAAGCGGCTCATTATTGCCCAAATGAAAATGCATGCCCGCCACAGATTAAGGGAAAAATCGAGCATTTTGTGAGCAGAAAAGCAATGAATATCGACGGTTTGGGAACAGAAACGGTGAATTTGCTTTATCAAAATAATTTACTGAAAAACATTGCCGACATTTATGAGTTGAAAATTTCTGACATTGCCGGAATGGAAAGACTGGGCGAAAAATCGGCTCAAAACATCATTGACGGAGTAGAAAAATCGAAACTCGTACCATTCGAGCGTGTCTTATTTGCACTTGGAATCCGATATGTGGGCGAAACTGTTGCAAAAAAACTAGCAAGCTATTTCAAAACCATCGAAAATCTTGAAAATGCCACGCTGGAAGAACTAACTTCTGTGGAGGAAATCGGAGTTCGGATTGCAGAGAGCGTTACCAAGTATTTCGCTGATGTACAGAACAGAAATTTAGTTGAACGTCTGAAATCGTTTGGTCTGCAGCTTTCACTTTCTGAAGATATGATGCAGCCAAAAGGTGATGCTTTGAACGGCCTGACAATCGTAATCAGCGGAACTTTCAGCAAACACTCTAGGGACGAATACAAAAAAATGATTGAACAACACGGCGGTAAAAATTCGGGAAGCATTTCAGGGAAAACTAATTTTGTGTTGGCTGGTGAAAATATGGGCCCTGAAAAACTGAAAAAAGCCGAAAAATTGGGCATTCGATTAATGGATGAGGAAGAATTTTTAAGAATTATCGGTGAAAATTCTTAAATTTGAATTATTTTTGTGGTTTATCAAGTAAAATGAGATGAAAAAACTCAATCAATATATTTTCAAACGAAGATCAGCGAAACATTTGCTGCTTTCAAACCGCCAGAAAAGGTGGGTTGACTACAACAAAGCAAATACGATTTTACTGCTTTTTGAAAGCGATTATATTGAAAAAAACCGTTTTATCCGAAAAATCATCGAATCTCTCAACGCTGACGGAAAAAAAGTTTCGGCATGGGGTTTTCTTGACAAGAAAATAACGAACACCGCTATCCTGCCTTCATTCCGCATTCTCGACAGAAGCACTATCGACTGGTTGGAATGTCCTAAAGAGCCGTTTCTCCGTGAATTGGCCGAAAATGAATATGACATGCTGATTGACCTCACTCTGCAGGATGTTTTGCCGCTTCAATATGTCTGCCTCTACGCGAATGCTTCATTCAAAACGGGCATGAGCAGGACGATGGACGATATCATTGATTTTAAAATCATTATACCTCCCCCTATATCCAGCGAATTTCATTCTGAAAATGAGGAGGAAGACAACATCGAATTTAAGGATTTGAACGAAACACTCTTCCACACCGATCAGCAATTTCTTTTCGAGCAGATAATTCACTACCTGAAAAATATCCGCTCTAAAGATTGAAAATTAGATTTAAAAGCAGATATTATCTTTTTTTATCACAAAATGTACAATTTTCGGAATAATTCTCAACAAACAGCAAGTAAAGGATTGATTTTTTTGTAACTTTGCAGCTCAGCAAAGATTTATAATTTTTATGATGAACTCAAAACTGGTCGGAATGGGCGTTGCGTTGATTACGCCTTTTAACGAAGATGAAACGATTGACTTTGATGCACTTGCGAAAGTGGTTGAGCATCAGATCAAAAATGGCACAGACTATCTCGTGATTTGTGGCACTACTGCCGAAACTCCTACCCTTTCAAACAAAGAAAAAGAAGATATAAAACAATTTGTCGTTGAGCGTGCTGCCGGAAGAATCCCACTTGTTTACGGCATTGGTGGTAATAACACTAAAGAGGTGGTCAATGCTGTTGCAAATGACGATTTAACTGGCTACGATGCAATTTTAAGCGTTACCCCTTATTACAATAAACCTTCACAGGAAGGACTTTACCAACACTACTCAGCCATTGCTAAAGCAACTCAATTGCCAGTTATCCTTTATAACGTTCCCGGAAGAACCGGAATTAACATGACAGCTCAGACTACACTCCGGCTGGCTCACGAGTTTCCAAATATCTGTGCTGTGAAAGAAGCTTCCGGAAATTTCACTCAAATTGACGATATTATCAAGAATAAACCGGAAGATTTTCTGGTGATTTCCGGCGATGATGGAATTACATTTCCACTTATGACGTTGGGGGCAGTTGGCGTTATTTCAGTAATCGGCAATGCTTTTCCGAAGGAATTCAGCCGTATGGTTCGCCTCGCACTGCAAGGTGATTATGACAATGCCCGACTGATTCACCATAAATTTACAGAGCTTTTTGATCTGCTTTTTGTGGAAGGAAATCCTGCAGGTGTGAAAAGTATGCTGGCTGTAATGGGAATGATTGAAAACAAACTCCGTTTGCCGCTCGTACCAAATACGATTAAAACGTACGAAAAAATCAGAAAAGTGTTGAATGAGTTATAGATTACGAATTACGCAAATTTTTGCAAATTACACGAATAAAAACTAAAACTGCCGGAGTTATAACCTTCGGCAGTTTGTTTTTTCATAATTACTATAAATCAGTACTTACCGTCCCGATTGTATAATGAAATTTCTCAGTTCATTATTGAATTCATCTTCTTCCAGCAAATCTTCCATATTCAGGTGAACGCGGTATCTCCAGCTAAACATCGAGTTGGAAGGAACGTTAATACGTTCATCATGCGGATTTTCCCGACGAAGTTTTGGTGATAACCCAAGTAAGTCTTGCATCTGAAAAACAGACCACATAGCCGGTGAATAAAGATGCTGTAAAACAACATCGCGGCTGATCCACCATTCGCAGAAATATGGCGCTTCGCCCCAATGGCCCAGCTGAGAATTATAGAATTTCTGAGTGACATCTCTGTCTTCCTCCCACCATCCGCGGATAGTGCTCATATCGTGCGTTGATGGAGTCACAACGGACAGATAAGGCGCATCATTAGGATGAGCAAATTCAATTTTATTGCTTTTTGGAGCGCGTTGGACTTCAAGACTTAAAATTCCAAGTTCCTTCATCAAATCGGTAACGCACTGAGTCATCATTCCCAGGTCTTCACCACAAATCATCATGTTGGTAGCGCGTTTCAAAGCAGGAAGTTTCTCCATGCCTGAATGGAACCAATTTTCATCCTGACGATGATAGTAATAATGAATGTAAAGCTCGTCCAATCCCCTTTTGGTATGAGCGTCCAGCTCCTGGTAAGTACGCAGACTGTGCATTCCGTAACGCGGATAAAACTGCATTCCGTTTGAACCTTCCACCTCAAAAAACAGCACGTTTGAAATCAAATCAAACAATCCCAATTTTATTTTCTCAGAAATCTGGCCTTTGTTAAACATCTCTTCAACGTAAGTCTGATTTTGATAAGGACCTTTCAGTCTCAACACCCATCCATCTTCGATGTGCAGGCAGTTTGTTTTCACCCATGGAGCATCATCACCAAAGAAATCCCAAAGAATTTGGTCGGTAATGTACGGTTTGCAGAAGCGGTTGTAGTCAAACCAAATCCCTTTTTCACCAAACTCATTCACATAAATTGGAATTGAAGGGCTTAAATGTCCCATAATTCCTTCCACGTGGTAAGTTGGAATCTGCCAAATACGGAAAAAACCAAGAATATGATCGATGCGGAATGTGTCGAAATAGTTGGACATCTGCTCGAAACGTTTTCTCCACCATTCGAAATTGGTTCGTTTCATCGCATCCCAGTTATAGGTTGGAAGTTCCCAGTTCTGCCCTTTTACTGCAAACATATCCGGTGGAGCACCGGCATTCATGTTCATGTTGAACAATTCGGGATTTACCCAGGTATCTACACTGTTTTTATTTACACCGATTGGAATATCTCCTTTCAACACAACACCATGTTCATGTGCATATTTTGCTGTATCGGCAAGCTGAAGGTGCAAGTGGTACTGGATGAAATAATTCACTGCAATATCATCGAAATAAGGCTGTTCCGGCGAGGTAAACGTTGTAATTGCATCAGCATTGTAACGGGCAAACTCATTCCATTGACGATAGTCGTTAGTACCAAACTTATCTCTCAACACACAGTAAGCCGCATACGGAACAAGCCAGTAAGCATTTTTCTCAAAAAATTTCAAATAATCCGGATCATTCAGAAATTCAGCTTTTTGGTGAAGGTACATCTGACGGGCATATTCCATTTTGAAATTAATTACATCCAAAAATGGAACCATCGGCTGTGCATTCAGCTCTGCCTGTTTCGGAATATATTGAGTTTGAATTTGATTATTATCAGGCAATTTTCCCATTGCAGGAAGATTGAGATAGAGTGGATTAAGTCCAAAAGCTGTTATGGCAGCGTATGGAAGCACATCCGAATTGGTATGCGTTCCGTTGGTGTCATTCAGCGGAAGAAGCTGGATCAGTTTTAAGCCAACTTTTTCAGACCAGTCTACGAGCAATTTCAAATCTACAAAATCGCCGGCTCCAAAGCTTTGGCGAGTCCGGATACTGAAAACCGGCAGCCCTACTCCGGCGCCTTTCCACGAATGGTTGTCCATCCGCACAAATCCATCATTTACCTGAACGATTATTTTCGGTCCAATCGCAGCCGCAAATCTGTCCGGTCCCTGCTCAAAATAGAGAAATTGCTTGTCGTTTTGATTATAAACACCGTATTTGTAATGAATTTCGCTGGTAACTTTGCTGAGATCAATTCTAAGAGACCATCCATTGTCCGCTTTCGTCATGAGAACCGGATCATTCACAGCCCAATTGCTAAGTTCTTCGCAGTTTCCAATCAGGCATAGCACTTCTCCTTCGCGGAGCAGAGGAGCTTTCACAGAAAAGACATGAGAATACTTCCTGGAAGATTTCACAGCTTTCACAGGAAATTTGTCTTTCAAAAGCACATCCTGAAACGGCGATGTCATGAAGACATTTTCAATGCTTCCGGCATCATTCCAAACATCAAAACAGAAATAATGCTCTGCATTCAGATCGTTAATTTCAATTGATCGCTCACCCCACTCTTCTGAAAACTGTCCGTTTCCTTCATTGAATAAAATGTACTTATAGCTGATTATCTGATCTTTAGCAGGCTTAATTTCCAGATCTCCCACCCAATCTTCATGACCTTGAAAATTCAGAGGAAAAGCTTTGCGAAAATCGTTGTTTCCTAGTTCGTCAATATTTCCGGTTACGTAAATCCGCTGTCCCCAGTGAGTGAAATAAGGCAATTTGAAATGAATTCTCATGTGTATTTTGTTGTTTTTAATTTTTTATCTTCCTGTAGCAGAAATTGAGCTTAACCATCCATAAAATGGATGATACAATTTAAAATCAAAAATACTTTATAATAAATCAATGTGACTATCAAAGCATTAAAAACCTCCTTATTTTGATTTCAAACGTTTGCATTTATCCGGATTCTATTATAAATTTTCAAGAAATTTGATTACTAAGAATATTGCATATTCACGATTGTCCTATAAAATTCTAAAATCATGAAACAGCCGTGCCAATTTACTTTTGTTACACAAGGGAATGATTAAACCTACAAAACATTTTTTATAATAACAAATCATAGCTCAATATTCCTCCGTCAGTTGACGGATTAGGAGGCAGATAAAAAAAAATAAAGTCATGAAACGAGCATGAACGCAAGCATTCGCCAATTCAGATGAAAATTGGCATGCGAGTTCCATGTGACAACTAAAAAACAAATTATTAACGCATGAAATATAATGGATTTCTCACTTTGCTCGAAAAGACAGTTAGTTTTTTTCTTAAAGGAGTGGGATTGGTTGGTCATGGTGATTATCGTATTTTGAAACTTCCGGAATAGATTTTCTCAGGTTTTTTTCATAATTTCAAATCTGCTCATAAATCATGAACTTTAAACCTATTAACAATCAAACAGTTAACAGATCTGAAATATTATTCCAAAATATAATTCATAATTAGTATTATTTTCAGTACTTTTGCAGAAGATTTACCAACACTAATCTTAACAAAAATTATGTCGGAAGCAGCTACTTTATTCAAGGTATTTTCAGGTACTAAAAGTCGCGATTTAGCAGAAAAAATTTGTAAAAGTTTGAATTGGCCTCTCGGCCAAATGAACATCGAGCACTTTTCCGACGGAGAATTTGCCGTTTCCTACGAAGAGTCAATCCGCGGACAATATATTTATCTTGTCCAATCCACTTTCCCCAATTCTGATAATCTGATGGAACTTCTGCTGATGATTGACGCGGCTAAACGCGCATCGGCTTACAAAGTTATTGCTGTAATTCCATATTTTGGTTGGGCAAGGCAGGATAGAAAAGACAAACCAAGGGTTTCTATTGGTGCTAAATTGGTGGCCGACATGCTTACCGTAGCCGGCGTGGACAGGGTAATCACAATGGATTTACATGCAGATCAGATTCAGGGATTTTTCAATATTCCTGTAGACCACTTGTATGCTTCCACTATTTTTATCCATTATTTGAAATCGCTCGAACTAGACGATTTGGTAATTGCATCGCCCGACGTGGGTGGCTCAAAAAGAGCAAGCTCCTACTCCAAACATCTGGAAGTTCCGATGGTACTTTGCCACAAAACCCGCGAAAAAGCCAATGTAGTAGGTGAAATGCGTGTAATTGGAGATGTGGAAGGAAAAAATGTAGTGATAGTGGATGATATGGTTGATACAGCCGGAACGCTTTGCAAAGCTGCCAATCTGATGATTGAAAATGGTGCAAAAAGCGTAAGAGCCATGGTTTCACACGGTATGATGTCAGGTCCGGCCGTTAAAAATGTGATGGAATCGTTGCTTACAGAAATCGTATTTACTGATTCTATTCCATACGATTGCAGCATATGTCCCAAGGTAAAAGTCCTGAGCATTTCAGATATGTTTGCTGACACTATCCGCCGTGTACAGGAACATAAATCAATCAGTGAACAGTATCTCCTTTGATTTTTGGAAAACAATATGTATTAAAAATAAAAATTAGGTGTCGAAATTCGGCACCTAATTTTGTTTCAAGATTTCAGCAATCTGTTATTCCTAATTTAAATTATCTGCCTTGTAGGTGATCATCCGTTAAACGCCAAATATATCTTTCAGATTTCCATTCTCTTCGTCACTTCGCAGGAAATCATAACCTCCCAATAATTATCAATTTCCTCCTGATAATCTTTTTCTACTAGTAAAATTTCTCCCTAATACGGAAAAAAACCGATGATTTCTCGCCGGGGTTTTGTTTTTATTTTCCAAAAGAAATTCCCAATCTTTTTCCCTGTTTCACAAGGATGTGATCAGGACTTACGAGCCTTAGTTTACCGGCCACTTCTTCTAATGGCACATCAGTGATCTTGTCAATTCCTTTTATTGAAACCATTCTTCCAAATTTTTTATCGCTGATAAGTTTGGCTGCGTGTCCGCCCATGAGAGTTCCCAGGTTTCTGTCATATGGAGAAGGAGAACCACCTCGCTGAATATATCCAAGAACAGTTTCGCGGGCTTCGATTCCGGTCAGTCTTTCTATTTCGCGAGCAAAAAACGTGGCTGGATGGTGACCACCAGTACCGCCTTCCACTTCAATGCCTTCAGCTACCGCAATAATTGAGTAAGCTTTTCCACTTTTCTTCCGTTTGTTAAGTACATCTACAACTTTATTCATATCGTAGCCTAGTTCGGGCAGAAGGATGACATCCGCACCGCCCGCCATTCCGGCGTAAAGTGTAATCCATCCGGCGTGATGCCCCATCAGTTCAATAACCATTACGCGTTGATGCGAACTGGCCGTCGAGTGAAGCCGGTCAATAGCATCAGTGGCAATATCAACCGCAGATTGGAAGCCGAAAGTGATGTCGGTGCCGTAAACGTCGTTATCGATAGTTTTTGGAATGCCAATAACATTTAAGCCAAGCTCTGAAAGCTGCCAAGTGGTACGCTGAGTTCCATTCCCACCTATGCAAACCAAGCAGTCAAGATCAAGTTCTTTGTACGCTGTTTTGATTTTTTCGCGATCATTTTTATCGGGAGATTTCAGTATTTTTCTGAATTCTTTTTCGCGCGCTGTTCCCAAAATTGTTCCTCCAAGTGTAAGAATACCTGAAAGAGAAGCATCTGTAAGCGTAGATATATCTTTATACAGAAGGCCTGAAAAACCATTGTGGATGCCTATAACATCCATTCCATACTTATTTATGGCAGTTTTGCCTACTCCGCGAATTGTGGCATTAATGCCGGGACAATCGCCGCCCGAAGAAAGAATTCCAATTTTCATGTGTAAATAATTTGTTTTTTAGCTGTCACATGGAACTCGCATGTCAGATTTTCATCATCTTTGTTGAACCACCGTGTTCATGCTCGTTTCATGTGTTTATAATTTATTTTTACATTAAGGTCACATAGTTTGTCCCGATTTATCGGGAGAACACGCCATTCCCGATAGCTATCGGGACATTCCCTTGTGTGTCATCCGTCAGTTGACGGATTGGCATGGCTGTTTCATAATCTTAAAATTTTTATTTTTTACAAAGTAAACTAAAAACTTGGAATTTTGAATGAATTTTCAGAAAAGGTTTAGGAATTTTTGATTGAAAATGTGTAAAATACTGAATTTAAGAGGTTTTATTCTTTTACCAAGTTTTTATTAAAATTTGAAACTTGTTCTCAGATTATTAAAAAAAGCAGAAACCCGTTGCTGAATTTCTGCTTTAAAAATCATTTAAATTTCAATTTTGAAAAAAACTACCATTTTGCTGAGAAGATTCTCGGATTTACAACGACTGAAAGGAATGCCCAGTCTTGCCAATGCTTGTGGTCACCGCCTTTTACGTAATCCATTGTTGGTGTGCCGAAGAATGTAGAATATCCGCAGAGTAATTTCACATCTTTCATGATGTTGTAATCAACTTGCAAATCAATTTCAGAACCTAATCCGCTGTTCATTTTTTCATTGGCTTGGTCATAAACTTCGTTTGCAGTGGAGAAATGATGGTACGTCAAACCAACGGACATTTTTGAATTAGCTTTATAAGTTACTCCCAAAAATTTGTCCCAAATTCCCAAATTCATTCCGGAACGGTAAGGTGCATCAATAAATAAATCCATAACGCCATAAAGGCCATGATTGCCTGCATAAAGCCAATTAAATGCATTGTACGTATCATTTGAGTTGGGCGATCTGTATTCTTCACCGCTTAGGAAATCAGTTCCGGCAGTCAATCTTACTTGTTTCGTTACATCGTAATCTCCTCTTAAAGTGAGCATATAGGCTGAAATTTTTGTATCGGAATTTCTTCTTTTTCCCATTTGATAAAATGCATTTCCCTGAAAACGCAATTCAGGCAACGGCTTATAAATCAAATTAGTACCCAGGGTTTGCATGTTTGCCAGTTTGCTTTCGCCGACTACCGCATCACCTTCTTCAAGTCCAATATTTACAAATAAAAAGGAAGGAGTAAACACCTCGCTGGAATTATTTTGATAATAAAGTGCCTGCATGGTTTTATATGGTACACCGATAGCACGGTAGTATGTTCCGCCACTGTTTTTATCGGCATCCTGATTGTATGCTAAAACTAAATCGAGTTGGTTAAGTTCGGTTTGGTAACCAAATTTCAATGCATCGTGAACACGTGACGCCTGATTCCAATCGGCAACCGACAGCAGTCTGCCGTCGTTGTAATGCAGCACCTGACGGCCAAATTTTGCAAAGAAACCGCTTTGGCCTTTAAGCTGTGCCCAAGCCTCATAAATGACTGTATTGCTTTCGTAGACATTGGAAACCGGATATTCACCCCAAACGCTCACATTTTGAAGACTCAACATGGCAGAAAGTCCCTGCCTTTGAAAATCCAATGACAGACGGGAGCGCTGATTTACAAAACCGGTGGAAATATCGGTTTCGGTAAGTGGCGTTTTGTAACCATTCCGATACTCAGCGCGTGGCCTTAGTTGCATACTGACATTAAATTGATTTTGTTGCTCTTCTTGTGCATTTGTAAAAAAGCAAAAATTAAAAAGCAACACTGAAATAATAACCAGTGATTTTAGTTTCATAATGTAATATTTTATTTATTTATTTAGAATTCACTTATGTTTACAAAAATAATAATTTTTTCATAATTCAACATAGAAATGAATCAATTACTATCCAATAAATTTTTTGGATTCAAAATCTCTGCTTTGACAAGATTCATTTCTTCATGTAAGAATACTCCCAACTCGTCAATCATATCAAGCATTCGGCGCGAGCGGTAGCTGTTTTTCATCAGAGGCTTGATGGATTTGATTACCGATGAAATGAATTTATCTTTGTTGATCATTCCTTCCATATATTCGGCCAGATAAAAATAATTTTCAATAATAGGCAGATAATCAGGCAGATCGATCCGTTGTTTTTCTTTTGGAAGCAATTTGTAACGTTTGCATACTGACACAACCTTATCGTATTTTTCACCATTTATCAGCGCAAAAATATAAGTGGTAAAATACAAGTGCCACCTGTGCTCAAAAATCTCTTTCCGGTAGGTTTCAAAATATTGCGAAGCGTACTGTACCGCCTTATCAACTTGCTTATTGGCAATAAAAGTTCGGATGTAAAATGAAGCAAATCCGATTTTATAGTATATTTCGTTTATATATAATCTATAAATTTGATATTCAATATGTTATATTTT
>CAZIRA010000066.1:12569-14454 GCA_964541615.1 uncultured Paludibacter sp. | reverse complement strand
TAACGCACAAATATACGCACTTTTTCCTAAAAAACAACTTTTTCTGTTAAAATATTTTATATTAATTTAATAAATTGATTTTAAGTGAATTGATATATAAATCGTTTGCGTTTTTTGGATATTATTCGTACATTTGCACCGTTTATTTGTTAAATTGTTATGGTTTTAACATATTAATACTACGCAGTTATGGATTTCAGGGATAAACGGTTTAGCTTTGAACCGGGCGAACATCGCGAAAAACGGGTGATTTGGATACGGTTTGAGAGGAACGACGAAATGATACGCTTTCTTCGCGCAAATACCAAAGCGTGGTGGTCAGCTACCGTCAGGGCGTGGTATGTAACCGATAACCGCCACTACCGCGAGTTGTTCGGGTTGGAGCAAAACATTACGGGGAAAGAGGTTTTGAGTAAAATCCACGAAGTGAACCTGCCCGCGCTGAAACGGCTGCAGGAGCAAATTACGCTGAAAGGATACAGCGAAAATACGTTGCGCAGCTATTCGTTGGGGTTCGCGCAGTTACTTTACGTGTTGAAATCGTATCCGGTGGATAACCTCTCGCCCGAACGTTTGCGGAGTTATTTTCTGTATTGCCACCAAAAGCTGAAACTTTCTGAAAACGAAATTCACAGCCGTATGAATGCCGTGAAGTTTTATTTTGAGCAGGTACTGCATCGTCCGAAAATGTTTTTTGACATTCCACGCCCTAAAAAACAATTGAAGTTGCCCAAAATGCTGAATAAAGCGGAAGTGAAAAAAATAATAGAGAAGACCGAGAATGAAAAGCACCGAATAATTTTGAAACTTTGCTACGGAATGGGATTGCGGGTAAGTGAAATTACGGCTTTGAAAATCAGCGATATAGACAGCGTTACCATGACCGTACGCATTGAACAGGGCAAAGGAAAAAAAGACAGAATCACGCCGCTGCCCGAGTCGGTATTGGAAGAATTGAGAAATTATTACCGGCAATACAAACCCAAAATTTATCTTTTTGAGGGGCAAAACGGCGGACAATATTCCATCCGGAGCGCACAACAGGTTTTCAAACTGGCGTTGAGCAGAGCCGGCATTTCAAAGTCCATCGGCATTCACGGGCTTCGGCACAGCTATGCCACCCATTTGCTGGAAACGGGTACGGATATGCGCTTTATTAAGGAACTACTTGGACACCAATCTATTAAAACAACTCAAATCTATACACACGTTACCGATATTTCAAAATCAAAAATAAAAAGCCCTTTGGATAATTTAACGTGAGTTCGAGATAATAATTTTCATAAATATCAGATAATAAGAGAATAAGTGAATAAGTGAATAAGGTTAAAGTTAAAGTTTAGCGCAATACATCTTCTACTAAAGTTTACTTTTCGTGAAATAAGGTTATAAAGAAAACGAAAACCTTATTTTTTTACAAAGGTGTCTTAGCAGGATAAGACAGTTTACAGGCTTAACATTATTGCATTATTTGCTGTGAAACAACAGTTTACATTGTTGTAAGTTCGTTTTCTTATATCGAACCCACGTTAATTTATGTTTTTCATTGTTTTTTTAATCAATCAGGAACTGACATTTTTTTACCATTTTGGGGTTTTAAATCTTCATATTATTGGACTGTGTCCTTTCTGTTCCAAATAATGAGAATTTTTAGCAAAAGCCTTTGAATAGTTAAACAAAAAAAAGACCACCCCAATCTTTGGAGTAGTCTTTCAATTCACGTTAATTCGTCAAAATTCGTTTAATTCGTAATTGATAAAGCCTCTTTCAATATCCGATTTACCTCCTCATTAATAGACGTCGCAAATTCATCCACTGTCTGCGTAAATTGGTCGCCGCCACCTTGTTTGCGTACGTTTACTTCTCCGTTTTCAGCTTCTTTTTC
>CAZIRA010000066.1:0-12469 GCA_964541615.1 uncultured Paludibacter sp. | reverse complement strand
GGTCGCCGCCACCTTGTTTGCGTACGTTTACTTCTCCGTTTTCAGCTTCTTTTTCACCTACAATCAGCATATACGGAATACGTTTCAACTCGTTGTCACGGATCTTGCGTCCCACTTTTTCGTTGCGCTCATCCACAGAAACACGGATATCCTGCGCATCCAGTTTTTTGGCAACTTCGTTGGCGTAATCGTTGTATTTTTCGCTTACGGGCAGAATTACCACTTGCTCCGGCGTCAGCCAAAGCGGGAATTTTCCGGCTGTATGTTCAATCAGCACTGCCACAAAACGCTCCATGGAGCCAAAAGGTGCACGGTGTATCATTACCGGACGGTGTTTTTGGTTGTCTTCGCCGGTGTATTCCAGTTCGAAGCGTTCAGGAAGATTATAATCCACCTGAATAGTCCCAAGCTGCCATTTACGACCTATTGCATCGCGAACCATAAAGTCAAGTTTCGGCCCGTAGAACGCAGCTTCACCCAATTCCACGTTGGCTTTCAGCCCTTTTTCTGTACACGCTTCCACGATGGAGCGCTCGGCTTTTTCCCAGTTCTCATCGCTTCCGATGTATTTTTCTTTGTTTTCCGGATCACGAAGTGAAATCTGAACTTCCACATTGCTGAAATCCAGCGCTTTGAAAATGATATTGATAATATCCATTACCTTCAAAAACTCGTTTTTCACCTGATCCGGACGACAGAAAATATGCGCATCGTCCTGGGTAAACGAACGAACGCGTGTAAGACCATGAAGTTCACCACTTTGCTCGTAACGATACACCGTTCCAAATTCCGCCATACGCACCGGAAGATCTTTGTACGAACGTGGTTTGTGTTTGTAGATTTCGCAGTGGTGTGGGCAGTTCATCGGCTTCAGCAGGTATTCTTCGCCTTCTTCA
Source organism: uncultured Paludibacter sp. (assembly GCA_964541615.1). Taxonomy (GTDB): domain Bacteria; phylum Bacteroidota; class Bacteroidia; order Bacteroidales; family Paludibacteraceae; genus UPXZ01. The sequence continues at coordinate 11,573 of CAZIRA010000066.1, read as the reverse complement.
GGAGTATGAATAGGCTGGAATGAATCTTTGCCGTATTTTGCATAGTGACCGGAAGTGACGTACAGTAATTTGTTACCGATATGCGGGGTAATAACCTGCTGATATTCGTATTTCCGTTGAATTTTTTTCAGAAAATCTTCCAAGCGAAGACGCAGCGCCGTTCCTTTTGGAAGCCACATGGGCAGACCTTTACCCACCGTCTCCGAGAACATGAAAAGTTCCAGTTCTTTTCCGATTTTGCGGTGGTCGCGTTTTTTGGCTTCTTCCAGCATCACCAGATACTCATCGAGCATCTTTTTCTTTGGAAAAGTGATACCGTAAATACGGGTAAGCATCTTGCGCTTTTCATCACCGCGCCAGTAAGCACCTGCAACAGTCAGCATTTTAATGGCTTTGATTTCACCTGTATTTTTCAAGTGAGGTCCACGACAAAGGTCGGTGAAATTTCCTTGAGAATATAGAGTTATTGTACCATCTTCCAGGTCGGAAATAAGTTCTGTTTTGTACTCATCGCCTTTTTCTCCGAAAAGCTTCAACGCTTCAGTCTTTGAAATATCCTGACGAACGATGGCTTCTTTGCGGGATGCGAGTTCAATCATTTTATTCTCAATAGTCTGAAGATCACCTTCTTTGATAACTGCCGTTCCGGGATCTACGTCGTAGTAGAATCCGTTTTCGATGGCTGGCCCGATACCAAATTTGATACCCGGATAAAGCTCCTGAAGGGCTTCTGCCATTAAGTGGGCTGAACTGTGCCAGTAAGCGTGTTTGCCTTCTGCGTCGTCCCATTTATAGAGAACGATGGATGAGTCACTGTTGATAGGGCGGGTGAGATCCCAGGTGTCGCCGTTTACGCCGATGGATAAAACATCCTGAGCCAGGCGGGAGCTGATGCTTTCAGCGATTTCGAGACCGGTTACTCCGCTCTCGTACTGACGGACATTTCCGTCGGGGAATGTAATGTTGATCATAATGTTTTTGTACCTTACAAATGGTTTTTACAAAATAAGGTGCAAAGATACGATTTTAAAATTAGAAATTAGAAGGTAGAAGTTAGAAAATTGGTTGAATAGTTGAATAGTTGAATAGTAAAATAGTTGAATAGTAAAAAAGTAAAATAGACCTTGAAACTTGAAACTTGAAACCCGAAACTTTCCACTAAACATACTGATTTAAGTATACGAGATCTTTAAATTCGCTGTAAAAATCAATTGTTTCTTTAGTCACGATATCCAAAGGCATGATATTTTCCACTTTAATCGGTAGTTTAAAAATCAAGTGCTCAATCAGCGAACGCATCGCCAGAAAACCCTGGCTTTTTGGATTTTGACCAATCAGCGAGTCAATATTACCTTCTTTCAATGCTGAAATATTCGGAGTAGTCAAGTCAATTCCGATAAGCTTAATGTCTTTGATATTTCTGCTACTGAGGTAATCTGCAATGATGTGTCCGCGGGAATTCAGTACAACAATGCCTCCAATCCCGTTGTTTTTGCTGAAAAATGCATCAAACATATCATCGTTTTTCTCCAGTTCCGTTGCAGTAAAAGGTATACGGTGAATTTTTCTTTCCAATCCGCGCTCATTCAAGTATGCATTAAATCCGTTTTTACGAAGTATAGTTGAATTGGCACTTTCATTTCCCACACGCATGGCTTGAAGAATCCCGATATCCCGGTTATCGTGCATGATGGCATTCATTATTTTACTCATCAAATAACCGCAAGTGAAGTGGTCTGACGAAAAACAGGCTACCGGCGATGTGTCCTCAACGTTGGAATCTACAAAAACGTAGGGAATTTCCTTCTCATCCAGTTGGTGACAGAAAGTCTGCGTTTCATTCTGAAAAATCGAGCCGATTATTACAGCGTCCATTTTTTGCTTAAGTGCATCGTGGTACACTTTCCGGCAGTGGTAGATGTCATACTGATCATAAGAAAGCTCCTCGCATCTGATTTCAATCGTCTCAAATTCATTCAGCGCCCTTACTATACCCTGATAAATACTTTCCCAATAGTCTCCGGTTTTAAAATTCGGAGAAATGAAAAGTACCTTGTATTTTTTTTTCAGAGAAATACTCGAAATGTGGATGTTGGGGCGGTAATTTACCTCTTTCAGCACGCCTTCAATCTTTTCAAGTGCTTTTGGGGAGACTTTTCCACGATTATGGATCACACGGTCAACAGTACCTGACGAAACGCCCGCCATTCTTGCTATGTCTTTGATCCTAATCCTTTTTTGTGACATCAGTATGAAATTTTTTTAGTTTATGCAAAATTAGTAATTATAAATTGATAAAATCAAATTATTATTTTCCTTTCCCTGTTTTACCAATAATGCATACATATAATTTAACTTTTTTTATGTTATTTAATTTCTAAATTCATATCATTCACACTATTTTTGTAAACGATTGATTTGTGTACGTGCACACGGATTTTAAATTTATACAGAAATCATTTTTGATAATTCTGAAAATTTCTGTCATCCGTTTAGTTTTAAGCCGAAATTAGTAACTCATATAAAACATTATATTTCTACTATAGTTTCGTCTTAGATAAATAACCAATACAAAAAGATGATTCTATACATTGTTTTATACAATAATATTTATCATCAAAATAATAATCTAACAACCGTGAAAAGATACATCCAACTATCAGCTTTGCTGTTCCTCATTTTCGTGCACGTCAGTGGGCAGACACCTGCATTCCCTGGAGCAGAGGGGCATGGCAGGTTTACATCTGGCGGGCGTGGAGGCACTGTTTATTTTGTATCAAATCTTACTGATGTCAACTCCGGAAATCTGGCTACGCGCGAGGGCTCGCTTCGCTGGTGTCTTGGTCAGCCCGGACCAAAAACAATTCTCTTCAATGTCAGCGGCACCATCGTGCTGAATTCTCCACTTAATATTTCAGTTTCAAAAGTGACTATTGCAGGACAATCAGCTCCTGGTGATGGAATCTGCATTGCCGGTTATCCGGTAACAATAGGAGCAAGTGATGTAATTATCCGTTTCATACGTATGCGCATGGGTGATGCAAAACCAATGAACAGTGATGGTGCAGATGCTTTAGGATTAAGAAGAGTAAAAAATGTGATTATAGACCACTGTTCAATGAGCTGGAGCACGGACGAGTGTGTTTCCATTTATGAAAACGAGAATACTACGCTTCAATGGAGCATTATTTCTGAAAGTTTGCGTTTGTCCGGACACTCAAAAGGTCCACACGGTTACGGTGGAATTTGGGGTGGAAAAAATGCCAGCTTTCATCACAACCTGATGGCGCACAACGACAGCCGTACTCCAAGATTCGGTCCGGGAGTCGATACGCAGTTGAATGAATATACCGATATGCGCAACTGCGTAATTTATAACTGGAGTGGAAATGGCTGCTACGGTGCTGAGGCGATGAATATTAATATTGTAAATAATTTCTATAAACCAGGTCCGGCTACGCCTTCCGGGAGCAAAAGAGGAAGAATCATTGCCGTTGATAAAAAGACAAATTTGTCAACTTCAGATAGTTTTTATCCTGTTAATAATAAATGGGGAACATTTTACATTGATGGAAATGTAATTGACGCTTCTACGAGCGCTTCATCATCCGATAAAACAGTTTGTACAAATGCTACGAACGACAACTGGAACTACGGAGTTTACAACCAGATTGGCTCCGGATACAATATTACATCTGCTGAAAAAATTGCCCTGAAATCACAAAATCCCGTTGCTGAATCAAATGTGGTCACAACTCACACAGCACAAACGGCTTATGAAAAGGTACTACTTTATGCAGGTGCAAGTTTGGTTCGCGATTCATACGACCAGCGGATTGTCTCAGAAACAACGACAGGGACTGCTGCGTTCAAAGGACTTTCTCCTTACAACGGACTTGGAACAGTGACTTATCCTGCCGGAACTGTCATTGGAAATACGACCTTAACTACCACGACTACCATCGATTGGAAAAGCACATCGTATCCTAAATGGGGAATTATAGACAGCCAGAACGATATTCGTCCGGCTAATGCTCCGGCTGACTGGTCTGCATGGCCTACTTTAGCGCAAGGTGAACTGAAAACTGATGCAAATCGAGATGGAATTCCCGACGAGTGGTTAGCCTCTAATTTTCCCGGAAAAAAATCGACTGATCTTAACGAAGAAGGATATACTTATTTGGAAGTTTATCTGAACAGCATCGTTTCCAATATCATTGCGGAGCAAAACAAGGATGCAATAACTTCGTCTGTAGAATCTCCAATTTTTCAACAATTTAATATCTCTGCATTTATTAATTCAGCTTCCAATAAATTAATGGTGAATGCTGATAAAATGATTGATAGGGTAGAAGTGTACGGATTGTCCGGAAATCTTTTGTTAATCAAAAAAATTGATACATTGAGCAGCGAATTTGATGTTTCCTTTTTCGATAAAGGTGTTTATTTAGTCAAATTCGTACTTGATGATTTTTCACAAAGCGGTGTGAAAAAAATTATAAAAATATAATTAACCATAGTAATATTAAATTAAGTCAAAATGCAAAAAAACAAAATGAAACTTAAGAGTTTTTCGCTATTCCTGATTATGTTTTTGCTCAGTGTGGGAGTATCTGCACAGCAGCGAAGTATTTCAGGAACAGTAACAGACTCAGAGGGAGAACCGATTATTGGAGCGACAGTGCAAGGAAAAGGAACCTCTGTTGCGACCATTACTAATATTGATGGTCACTATTCTCTTGCTCTGCCAGTTAATGTTAATACGCTGGAAGTAAGATATATAGGGTTCAAAACAGTTGATGTGTCCATAAATGGAAATGTTGTCAATATTGTATTGGAAGAGAATATAACTGCTCTCGACGAAATGGTGGTAATTGGTTATGGATCTGTCAAGAAAAGAGATTTGACAGGTTCTGTCTCTTCTATGAAGTCTGAATCGCTTGTGCAGGTACCAGTTGCTAACGTAGCAGAAGCAATGGTTGGTAGAATGGCCGGTGTTCGTGTAACTACAGCTGACGGTTCTCCAAATGCTGATATCCAAATCCGTGTGCGTGGTGGAGGTTCGATTACACAGGACAACTCTCCGCTTTACATCGTTGACGGATTTCCGGTAAGCAGTTTTAGCGATATTCCTGCAGGAGATATTGAAAGTATCGATGTCTTGAAAGATGCTTCTTCTACTGCAATTTATGGCGCTCAAGGAGCAAATGGTGTGGTACTCATTACTACTAAAAGAGCAAAGGCCGGGAAGATTCAGGTGTCATATAATGGATTCGTTCAGAGCAAACGCTTGTCAAAACGACTTGAAGTTTTAGATCCTTATGAATATGTGAAGCTCCAGTACGAACTTGCAAGTTTTAACAACGACATTACAGGTTATACCAATAAATTTGGCGTGTACGATGATATGGATCTGTACAAGTACCAAAGGGGTGTCGATTGGCAGCAGGATATGTTTGGAAGCGATGTGATTTCTCAGCAACACAACGTGAGCATAGCGGGTGGGAATGACAAAACCAGATATTTAATAAGTGCAACGTACAACTTTGACGGTGGATTGATGCCTTATACTGACTTCAGCAGGCTCAACTTAAACTTTAAAATAGATCAGGAGATTTCCAAAAGCCTTAGATTCTCAATGTCTGCAAGAACTACAGATACTGAAACAAATGGAGACGGATCTGCAGGTGGAACCAATAAGATCAGAACTTTTGAAGCAGTTACCCGTGGACCGGTAAAAGGTTTGCAGGATTTTGTTGAAGTTGATCCCGGAATGATGACAGAAGAAGAATATGACCAGTGGATTCAGGAAAACAGATCTCTGTCTGACAGAGCCCACGACTATTGGAGACGCAGAAACAACAGATCATTCTTCTATGATGCAGCACTGGAGTGGAAAGTTTTGACAGGCCTTTCTTATAGGCTGGAAGGTGGATATGGTTATGGATTTAATGAGAATAAACGCTACTACGGCAGGACAACTCAAAATGCCATCAATGATGGTGGAGGTAAACCGTACGTTTCCTGGCAGAAAGAAAATACATCTCGTTGGCGATTAGCAAATATTCTGACATATGATTTTTCCCTGAATGATGATGCCCATAGATTTAATATGATGCTTGGGCAAGAATTAAACTCTTCGAAAGGATATTCAAACACCATGACTGCAAAAGGATTCAGCAACGACTTGTCTCCAGAAAAGATTTATGCTAACATTGGTTTGGGAGATGGTGGATCAGATGTTAGTAGCAGTGAAGGAGAACCAAATAACATGGCTTCATTCTTTGGACGCGCAGGATACAACTTCAAAGATCGTTATCTTACATCATTCACACTCCGTGCTGACGGATCTTCCAAGTTTGGGCCGGGTAACAAATGGGGATATTTCCCATCCTTTGCTGCTGCGTGGAGAATTTCTGAAGAACCGTTCATGGCAGACACGAAAAAGTACATCAGCGATATGAAACTGCGCGCCAGCTACGGTGAAGCGGGCAATAACCGTATTTCTTCTGGTCTTTATAAACTGGATTATAGAATTTCCTCTACAGGAACTTATGCTATCGGCGATAAACCGAATAACTACTATCAGCCAAGAAACAACCAGCTTCCTAATCCTGATATCCGCTGGGAGTCTTTGGTTACAAAAAACATCGGCCTGGATTTTGGACTGTTTAATCAGCGCATTTTTGGTACGGTTGAGTATTATTGGAATACATCAAGCGACCTTTTGCTCGACCTGAAAATTACAGCTCCCGGTTACTCAAGCATGATGAAAAACATTGGACAGACTACTAATAAAGGGATTGAAATAACATTGAACGGCAACATAGCCAACAGAAAAAACTTCACATTTAATTCTAATTTCAACATTGGATTCAACAAGTCAAATGTTGACGCTCTGGATAGCGAAGGCAATTTTTTTCCTTTCCGCACTGGCTGGGCAAGTACAGATCTGAGAGGAGTGGACGAGTATGAAGTCAGAGTTGGACAGCCGATTGGACTTATATACGGTTGGATTACCGACGGATATTACAAGACATCAGATTTTTCTGCTTATGAAGGTGGAAAATACATTATTGCACTTGATGCAAATGGAAATCCCGTTGCTCCGACTACAGCCCTCACTTCCGGAAGAATCGGAATGAGACCCGGAACAATCAAATTCAAAGATATCAGCGGCCCTGACGGTGTGCCTGATGGTGTAGTTGATGATTATGACCGCACAGTTATCGGGAATGCCAATCCAAAATTCGCTGGTGGATTTGGTTTTGATGGTACTTTCCTGCAAAACTTTGACTATGCATTGAATTTCTCATTTGTTTACGGAAACAATATTTACAATGCAAACAAACTAGCTTCTTCGCAGCAGTATAGAACCAGCAATCCAAATTTACTCGGAATTTTCACCAGCGATAACCGTTATACATATATTGGTGATACAGGAGAAATTGTAACAGACCTGGCACTGCTTGCTGAAATGAATGAGGGAGCAAATGCCAAGGAATACTGGTCTCCGCTTTCGTTTGGAAATACCAATGCTGTGATTCACAGCTGGGCAATTGAAGATGGATCTTTCCTTCGCTTGCAGAATGTGACACTGGGTTACACGCTGCCGAGAGAAATCACAAGAAAATTTGCTTGTGAGAGATTACGCATGTATACAACAATGAACAATCTGTGGGTGTGGACAAATTATTCAGGATATGATCCCGAAGTAAGCTCTCCGGGAAGAAGCAATGTTCCTACACAGCTTATTCCGGGATTGGATTATTCTGCATATCCCAAAAGCTTCTCGTTCACATTTGGTCTAAATCTTACTTTTTAATGTTTAATCTAAATTAATTAGGAATAATGAAAAAGATAAATCTAATAATAATTTTATTTGTTTCCGCACTGTTGACTACCGGATGTGACGACTTCCTGTCTCCGGATTCTCCTTCGTCATTCTATCCGGATTATGTATTCTCAAACACTGCCGATGCAAAGAAGGCTTTACTTGGAGCTTACGCCATGTTTAATGAGGACCCGTACACATCGCGTATGTCTAGTGTATGGATGCAAAATACTGATGTGGAAGCTTTTAATCCTGGTTCTGACTTTTCGGCCAGCAATAACAGACGTACAATTTGGAACTTACAGCCGGCATTGAATGTAGGATTTAGCGATATCTACAATGCGTGGCAGAATAACTATCTGGCAATTGACCGTGCAAATCAATGTATTGAAGGTATGTTGGCAAGTCCGGAAAAAGACAATCCGGAAATGAAAATGATGATTGCCGAAGCACACGTGCTACGTGCCTACCGATATTTCCTGCTGATTAATTTCTGGGGCGATGTGCCATATTTCCGTGATGCGGCTAAATCAGGAATGGAACTGGATGCACCTAAAACAGATAAGAATATTATCTACAGCGGTGTTATCCAAGACCTGGTAGATTATGAAGGCGACATGCTTTTTGCTGATCAGTTTAGCGAAGGCATTGAGCGAATGAACAGAGACTTTGCGCTCGGTATGATTGCAAGGCTTTCACTTTTCAGAGCAGGATACGCAATGACCAAAGATGGCACAATGAAACGTGCAGAAGATTATCTTGACGTAAACAGTAAAGAACTGGGAGTTACCTATACAACTCTTTCAGGTGAATCTAAAACGGCAAGAACTTCAAGGGATTACTACGAACTTGCAAAAAATTATGCTCAGAAACTGATTAACGAACGTCCGAGAAACTTAGGCGATTTTGGTAAGATATTCCGCGATCAGTGTGAATTGCAGAAAAACCCGGAAATTCTTTATGAAGTTGCGTTTGGTACCGGTGCATCAAACAGCCGCGGTGATGTGGGCTGGTGTATTGGTGTGGGTGTTTACGGAGGAACAAAGGGAACTACTACTATTCAGGTAGGACTTACTCCAACTTATTATTATTCATTTAACGCAAAAGACAACCGTAGGGATGTATCATGTACACGTATTGCTTATCAGAATGATAATTTACAGATTGTTGAGGGTATTACAGATATCAAATCCGGAAAATGGAATCGTCTGTGGACCAATCAGGCAGAAGGCTCTTCAAAATCAACAGGTGTTAACTGGCCTTTGATGAGATATACAGATGTACTGCTTATGCTTGCAGAAGCGGATAATGAATTAAATGGTTCACCGACAACATTAGCAAAAGAGATGCTGAAAACTGTAAGAATGAGAGCATTCTCACCTGAAGATCAGGCTGAAAATGTGAACTCTTATGTGGATGGAATTACTTCCAGAGAAGCATTCTTTGATGCAATCGTTAATGAGCGTGCATGGGAATTTGGTGGTGAATGTTTGCGCAAATTTGATCTGGTTCGTTGGAATATTTACGGAAAGAAAATTATTGAAACTAAACGCGAACTTGATTATATGGGACAGGCTGCTAATGACCTGAATCTGGATAATCCAGAAGTATCGAAATATGCAAATTTTGCCAACTACATTTATTTCCAACGAGTTGGCGGTAAAGTTACTCTTTTGAATACCGACTTCAAACCAGAAAATGCTCCGGTCACACTAATCAAAGACAAAGATGATGTTACGGGAGAATACCTGAACACTACAGGTGAAGAATTCATCAGAAAAGACTGGACAAGAGCTTTATATAAATTGAAAGATGCTAATGGAAACGATATTACTCCGGAGCCTGCAGATTTCACTGTACGTTCGTGGTATGGTTACAAAGATGCAAGCGGAATGACAGCAGTGCCATACTTATTGCCGATTGGTGTAAGTACAATCAGTGCCAGTTCTGTATTGGATAATGATGGTTACGGACTTGGTATTAACTAAAAAACTTTGACAGATGAAACAGCCATGCCAAAATACTCTTGACACACAAAGTAATGATTGTATGGCGTGTTCTCCCGATAAAACGGGACAAGTTATCTGACCTTAGTGTTAAAAAAAATAAAATATAAACAGATGAAAAATAGAATTTTTAATATAATGCCCTTACTGGCATTATCCTTCGTACTGCTATTTTCGGCATGTAAAGAAGAGAGTCTGGGTGAACCGGATCGTTTGTTCCGTCCGATTGTAAGCGGAACTGTAGGAGGTACATGGCTGACTGCATCTTGGGATAGATTTGATGGGTCGCTCCAGTATAAGGTGGAATTTTCGGAATATGAGGATTTTTCAATCATATTGAAAGACACACTAACTCACGAAACATTTTTCACAGTTCATGGATTGGATTACAATACGAACTATTACTTTAGAGTAAAAGCTCTGGGAAATAACATTGAGTCTCGTCCGGTAGTGTATGCTACCAGAACCAGTAAACTTCCTACCAAGATGAAAGTGCCTGCGTCAAACGATATGATTGACACACAGGCAAGAGTAATTTGGGAAGAAGTAAGTTATGACAGCCTGAGAGTATTTATTAATAAACAACATATCAAAACTTTCCACCTTTCTGAAAAAGATAATTTGGATAAAGTATTTATTGTTACCGGATTGGAACCATCTACGACATATACAATCAAAGCATATGGTGATGGTGATTATAAAGGCGAACAAGACTACACCATGGCTGCACCACAAGTCTTTGAAGGTGATTATGTTGACTTGCGTGGAATAGACCTTGAAGAGGCATATGCCATGCTCAATCAAACGTTCTTTGACAGTATAGCTACACTTTATCCGGGAGGCATGACAGTTGTTCTGGAAGGTGGAACGCATTATCAAATACCAACAATTAACATGTCTGTTAATACGAAAATTGTTTCAGGATTAAGCTTCCTGGGTCGTGCAGTATGGGAGTTTTATGGTGGTATTGGTATTAAACCTGACGTAAATCTACAGTATGTGATTCTTGACGGACTCATTGTTACAGACCATCCGTCGGCATTGAGAGAGTCAAGTAATTATGGAGGTAAATATCTTCTGGATATCAGAGGGACGACTCCTGGAACCAAAGTGCAAGAATTTAAGGTGGTAAACAGCGACGTGAGATACAAGCGTGGCTTCATGCGTGCTCAGTCATCAGTTCAAATCGAAAAAGTAACAATTGAAAACTGTATCATTGACTCAATGGGTGGATACGGTGTGGTAAACGCTGATAATGCAGGCTCCTACATTAAAAATGTGTTTGTTAAAAACACCACAATTTCCCATAGCGATAAAATATTTGTTGATACAAAATCGGTACCGACTGATATGCTGAATTCTGTTTGGTTAGAAAACCTGACTATATGTACCAAAGGTTCAAACTACATTCTTGATTATCCATCTAAAACTATTCCCGGCGGTATTACGATAAAGAACTGCCTGTTTGGAAATGTTGATGGTGGTACTCCGAAAGGGATGAGGAGCGAAGCTACAATGTTTACCATTGAGGATAACTATCGTGCAGCCGATGTCCTTTGGACAAATCCAATCGATATAGATGCGTTACCGCAATCTACTGCTGAAATTTTTGAAAATCCATCAGAAATGAACTTTAGATTTAAGTCATCATTTACCAACAATAAAGTTGTTGGAAAACTTGGTGACCCACGCTGGTGGTAAAAATCAGAAAATGGTTTTACCAACAAAAGTAA
>CAZIRA010000065.1:12296-14819 GCA_964541615.1 uncultured Paludibacter sp. | reverse complement strand
GCTTTGGGCAACGGATATTTGTTCACTCTTGCCGAAAACACATGTATTTCGTCTTTGAAAACAATTTCTGTATCAACAAATATAAATCTTTCGGCGTAAGGACTGATGTCAAAATCTACACTTATGGAATGCAGTCCATTCCGACTGGAAAAAAACTTTTGATAGATTGCATTTTTTGACAATACAACTTTTGCCTTATTATTCATTTTCAGGAATGCCGTCAATCCTCCGATATGGTCAGCATGTCCGTGTGAAATAAAGACATAATCAACCGCTTTGATATCAACACTCAATTTCTCGGCATTACTGATAAACACATCCGATGCACCTGTATCGAGTAAACATTTGTAGTGTTCTGTTTCTGCATAAACACATAAACCATGCTCCGGCTGAAGCATTTCATCCAACACACGGTTGTCTGATAATACTACGATTTTCATTTATCCGGATTATTTATCGGAATTAATTCTTCATCGTTGAAGGAGGTGCAATCTTTACAATGTACGTGATTTTCCAGTCCTCCTACAAGTTTATAACAGCGCCGGCAACGAAACCATTCTCTGTCAAACTGCACATTTCCTCCCTCTATTACTATCATGTTGCCTTCAACAAGTGCTTGTGCTATTGTTTTACGGGCTTTCTCATAAATTCGGGTTAACGTTGGGCGCGAAACATTCATTTGTACAGCTGCCTGATCCTGATTCATCCCTTCGTAATCAAGCAACCGGACTGCTTCGTATTCATCATACAGCAATGTAACTGAATTCAGCATTCTTCGGGGGATGCCAAAAGGTTTAAATCCCTGCATCAAAGGGGGATTGGATATTTTTCGGTTCTGTTTTGGGCGAGGCATAATTCTGATTTTAGGAAATGAATATATTTGGTTTGTGAATGACAAAGATAAAGAAATAATTATGAACTTATGTTCGTTTTATTGAAAAATTTATTCACAAAAAAAGGGAAAAACAGTGTATACGTTTCTCCCTTTCTTATCAGTTGGTTTACTTTTTATTTTTTACCCAGCGCTGCTTCAACTTTGTCTTTTGACAATTTTTTTGTACAGAAGAACCAGTCGTAGCATTTCACTCCTTCCTCCTCGCCTTCCATACGACTTTTAGCCACACCACATGAACCGGCAGTAGGTACAATCACATCATCACCCGGACGCCAGTCGGCAGGCATTGCTACACCAAAATTATCAGCAGTTTGAAGAGCAATAATGACACGTTTCAGCTCGTCAAAATTACGTCCCAGCGAAAGTGGATAATAAATCATGGCGCGGATTATTCCTTTGGGATCAATAAAAAATACAGCACGAACTGCTTTCGTATTGCTTTCGCCCGGTTGCATCATACCGTATTTGTTGGCCACTTCCATGGTAATGTCTTCGATAAGCGGGAAATTTACTTCCACGTTTTTCATTCCTTTGTACTCTATTTTTTCTTTAATGGTTCTTAGCCAGGCTATGTGGCTGTATAATCCATCGACCGAAAGACCCACTAACTGTGTATTAAGTGCATCGAAATCTTTTTGCATCGAAGCAAAAGTCATAAATTCAGAAGTACATACGGGTGTAAAGTCGGCCGGATGACTGAAAAGAATAGCCCACTTGCCTGCATAGTCTTCGGGAAAATTAATGTTACCCTGAGTAGTTACTGCTTTGAAAGAAGGTGCTTTGTCGCCAATACGCGGCAATGAAATAATTTCGTTTGTTTCCATTTTCTTGATTGTATTATTTTATTTATACTATTGCCTTTGTTATTTTTATTCTGATGTGATAAAAGAAGATGAATTAAGTGAGTATGAATTCTACCACAATTTAGATATCCAAACTAACACTAAAACAACAATAACGAACTTATGTTCATAATAATTTTATTAAATATTCAAAAATCATAATGTCACTTGCAAAAAAATTGATTGAAATGCGAGGCGAACTGCTTCATCTTTCATGATCTCATTCAGTTTTCCTTCATCACATGCCGTACAGATTTTTTCATTTATAGGTATTTGTGCAAGCAAAGGAATATTAAAGGTTTTAGCCAGTAAATCACCTCCGCCTTTACCAAACAAATAATATTTTTCTTCCGGATGAGGTGAAGGAATAAACCACGACATATTCTCAACAATGCCCAATACCGGTATTCCAATTTGTTTATCTCCAAACATTTTAATTACTTTCTGAACATCGGACAATGCTACATGTTGCGGTGTAGTTACAACTATCGCTCCGCTTATTTCAAAATCCTGCAACAACGTAATATGCACATCGCCGGTACCCGGTGGTGTGTCAATGATTAAATAATCAAGTTTTCCCCAATTAGTGTCATTTATCATTTGCTTTAATCCGTTTGAAAGCATTGGGCCCCGCCAGATAACTGCCTGATGAGAATCAAAAAAAAAACCGATAGACATAATTTTAATGCCGAAACGATTGTAGGGTTCAATCATATTTCTACCATTTTGTTCAATTATTTCAGGTCGATCGCAATTTTCCAGGTCGAAAAGAGTAGGAATGGATGG
>CAZIRA010000065.1:1261-12196 GCA_964541615.1 uncultured Paludibacter sp. | reverse complement strand
ATGTAAAAAACGTTTGATTTATATTCTGTCCTTTTAATATAATTATCATCCAGCAATTTAATCAGTATTCTGGGGTTAACCTGATCCTTTTTCAACAATTCGTTCATAGTATCCTGCCGAATGGGATGTACAGAGCATATATTGAGAATGTCTTCTATGGCATTGCCGGTAAATCCCGTATCTGTACCTTCGAAGCCAATAATTAACCCGAGTTCAACTGATTTTCTGAAAACAGCTGATAGGCCAGATTAATGTCATTTTCGTCGGGTGAAAGAACAGATTTTACGGCCGGTGGACGGGTTGGAATAAAAATATAAGCGATGGAAGGATGGACAGATGAAACTAGTGCAGCGGTTTGAAGCACATCTCCGGGTTTGTCATTCACACCCTTTACCATCATAGTTTCACTGACCAATTTACCGTTAAATTCTTTGGAAAATGTAATTAAGCCTTTCAGATAACTTTCAAAATCGATTTTATCAGTTGGTTTGTTTATCTTTTTCCAAATGGCTTCGCTGCCTGTATCAATTTTCACCGATACCCAATCAGCCTGAAACAAATCGGCACGCACCTGAGGGTCATTTAGTAAGGAAGCATTCGTAATCACAGCAATTGGGATATTGAGCATTTTTTAATTTTTCAATTGACCTACCAAGGTTAATATCCAGCGTGGGCTCCCCGTTGGCCACAAAAGTCAAATAATCCGGTTGATCTGCCACTGACAATTTTGCTAAATGTTTTTCAACTTCGGAATATATAACCTCCGGGTCATAAAACAGCTGACGCTGATTACTCAGCTTATGAAGTTATTCCCACCTGACAGTAAACGCACGAATAAGAACACACCTTCCCGGAGGAAATATTATTTATTCCAAGACTTTTACCCAACCGGCGTGACGGAACTGGTCCAAAACTAATCATCTCACTTTAAGTTTATGAGGTTGACTTACCTGTTTTCAGAATGGTAACATAAATTTCTTTTATCAGTTTCGATATTTCAGCATCAGGCGCCCATTCAATAATGCTTTGACAATTTACCATGGCATCGACTACCAACGTATCGAAAGGAATTCTTCCTATTACGGCAATATTCTTTTCATCACAATAAGTTTCAATGGTGTTGGCCATTTCGGTGTTTAAGTCAGATTTATTGATAATGACACTTGTTTTATTTTTAAACTGGGTTGTAACATCCAGAGTGCGTTTCAAATCGTGCAATCCCGAAAGCGTTGGCTCTGTGACTATTACCACATCATCAACGCCCGTGATGGTAGAAATTACCGGACAGCCAATTCCCGGAGGGCCATCGATAATGATCGTTTCTATTCCGTTTTCTTTGGCTACTTTCCTGGCTTTGTTGCGTACAATATCCACCAAACGACCCGAATTTTCTTCACCGGGCGAAAGTCGTCCGTACACCATTTTGCCGTTACGAAACGTTCCTGAATACATTCTGCTTTCATCTTCCTGAACCATCGAAATGGCTTCTTCCGGACAAATGCGGGAGCACAATTTACAACCGTCGCACGAAGTTTCGTTAATTTCAATTTCTCCATCCTTATTATCTATGGCATCAAAACGGCAATAATCTACACAAACGCCACAATTAGTACATTTATCCTTATCAATCACGGCTTTGTATCCCGAAATAAAACGTTTCTCTTCGTCGTGAGTGGGATTGAAAAGTATATACAGATTGGCAGCATCCACATCACAATCGGCTAAAACAATATTGTGTTGCAAAGTAGCAAACGCCGCGCTTATACTGCTTTTCCCCGTTCCTCCTTTTCCACTAATTACTGCTATTTCCATATTCAGTTGCAATTGAGGTAAATAACTGATTAAATTTCTGTTCCCATTCCGCATCTTCGTTGGTCAGAAGTCCGCCGTTGGAATAAATGGAAGCAATTTTGCGGTCGAAAGGAATGGACATTAGCAGCGGAATATTTTCCTGTTTCAAATAATTGTACACTTCCAAATCGCCCAATCCTGTCCGATTAACTATTACACCGCAAGGTTTACCAAGGGTTTTGAGTGTTTCGACCGATTGTTTCAAATCGCTTAACCCGAACGGCGTAGGTTCTGTGACCAATACGACATAATCAGCCTGTGCAACGGTTTGAATAAACGGACAGGAAGTTCCCGGAGGAGCATCCAGTATAACAATTCCATTACTTTCAGTAGCATTGATAGCAGCTTTTATAGTCGAAACCGGCGAGTGAACTCCCACTTTCATGCGGGCTTCAATGAGCGTGCAATTTTCAGAAATACTGTATTGACTTACCGTTCCGAGTAAATCTTCTTTTTCGGTAATTGCTCCAAATTCGCAAGCCACCGAGCACGCTCCGCAGCCGTGACACAAATCTTCCATTACCCGAATCATGCGTTGTTCGCCCAAAAAGAATATGGCGTTGTAATTACAATAATCATAACATTTTCCGCAATAGGTACATTTACTTTCATCAATCACCGGAATTTGTTGCGTTACATCAAATGAAAGTATTAAATCACCGGCAATAAATTCACGGTCGTTAGGCTCTTCAGCATCACAATCCACCAAGGTAACCACTCGCTTTTGTTTTTGCAACGCATTGAAAAGATTGGTCGAAATCAGCGTTTTACCTGTTCCGCCTTTTCCGCTGGCAATGGCAATTTTCATTTTTTCAATCATAATCTAATCTGGTTTTTTCATCTGTCAGCGTACGCTGAATGGCCATTCTAAGAAATTCAGTATTCCAGGTTTTTAAATTGCTGTGTTTCAAATAATACTTTTCAGGTATGGGATGCGTTCCCAGAATTACTTTTAACCCATAACGTTCGGGAATAAATTTCTGAAAATACTCCAAATACGGACAAGGCGGATAACCCACTAAAAATCCGGTAGCAAAATGAACATGCGTAACACCATTTTTAATCATTTTTTCGGGAGCATACTCAATATTTCCTCCCGGACAGCCGCCACACGTTGTGAATGCAGCCAGTTCAACATCATCGTTTTTATACATTTCAAAAGCTCCTTCGCGGTTCTGCAATGCTCTGAAACATTTTCCGCCGGCACAGGTGCGGTAGCGGTCGCAAATGATAATACCCAGTTTAATTTTTCCCATGGCAGTTATTTTATTGTCAGACTTAAATATATAATCAAAATTCCCAGCAAAATAAAAAATATTTGAGTAAAAGCATCTTTTAATGTGCTTTTGGTATGCATGTGGGGAATTAATTCAGCCAGCGACAAATAAAGAAAACTTGCTGCTGAAAAGGAAAGTACATAGGGTATGATTGTTTTTACAGCTTCGGATAGGAAATAAGCGATTAACCCAAAAATCAAAGCCATACTTACGGTGAGAATTTTGTACCAGAATGCTTTCTTTCGCGATAAACCATTTCGGATAAGGATACTCAAATCACCCAGTCCTTTTGGTACTTCATGAAAAATAACCGAAAGAGTGACCGTAATTCCTACTTCGACAGAAATTAAGAATGATGATGTGACAACTATACCATCGATCATGTGATGAAAAGCATCTCCAATGAGAGCCACAGAAGAAGAGGCATCCTTTTTTCGTTCGCAATTTTCATCCGGACAATTTCGCCAGAGCACAAATTTTTCCAGCGTGAAAAGGATCAGAATTCCGATTAGAATGTAGGCTGTCACTTCCTGAACCTCCAGCATTCCTACCGCTTTGGGTATCATACCCAGAAAAGCAGCACCTAGCAAAATGCCACTTGCAGTATATAAAAAATAGCCGGAAAATCTTTCCAGGTGCTTGTCATTCATCAGAAGCATGGAACTTGCAATGAGCAAACTTCCAATACTTGCTGCAAGAAGAGCGATAAATACAGTACTCAATCCCATGGTTGTTTTGTGTTAAAAATCGCAGTCGAAATATGCTTTATTACAGCTACTATAAAGATTTTTACGTCAATTCTTTAACTTAAAACAAATTACCGCTAATGGTTGCATTTCTTTTTATCATCATGATTACAGTAGTTTGCACCAAGTGTGAGCTTGTCTGCCAGAAAGTCTTCGACAATCTCTTTTGCGCTTCTCAACGGAGCACCTGTAAAAACATTTATTTCTTCGGCCAAAAACAAATTGATGGCTTTCTGACCCATACCACCGGCAATTACATCGGTTGCATTCAGACCGGCAATCCAGCGTGGATAAACTCCCGGTTGGTGTTCGGGCGGTACAATTTCCTGTACGACTGCAATTTCGTTGTTTTCAATGTTTACCAGTGCAAAATATTCGCAGTGACCAAAATGAGAACACAATATCCCGTTTTCCATCGGAATGGCAATTTTTTTATTCATGCTGTATATAATTTTATTGTATTTAAAAAACAGATTGAATGATGCTCGTAAAAAATCTATAAATTTGAAATAGTCAGAGGAGTTTTTTCAACACAAACCCCTCTGATTTTATCTTTTTTACTGACCGCCTCTGAAACGGTTTTGTCTGTCACGTCCTATTCCTCTGCCATCTCCCATTCCTTTTCCACGACCCATTCCTCTGCCGCCTCCACGGCCTCGTCCCTGTCCGCGGTCAAAAAACGGATCGTTTTCAGAATTTGACGGATTTTCGGTTTGTTTAGTTTCATTTGCACCAAAATTTGTGCACTTCCCCATACGGCGTCCGGTCATAGTACCGTCACCCATTGGGCCTCTTTGATTAAATCCAGGCATGATAACCTCCCTTTTAAAAAATTGATTATTGGTTTCCTTCTTTTTTACGTCTATTATTACCTTCTCCACCTCCTACCTTGCGGCGTTTTCCCATACCAACTCCGAGTTTATCCACAACTTCTTCATTGGTCAATTTACTGCAATTTCCTAATTTGCGTCCTGTTCCGCGACCTTGTTCGTCAGGACCGGTTCCATCCATTCTTGGCATGATAAAAGATTTTAATTATTTGTATAAATCGATAAGCTCTGCAATTTTACTTGCAGAATTTTTATGTGCAATCATTTCGATGTTCAAACTTTCCAGTAGGGGCTTAATCTTCGTCCCAAATTCACCCGAAACAATCCTGCTGACCTTTTGAACTGCAATGAATTGTACGGCTGTCGGACCTGCACCTTCTTGTGCTTCTTTGCCGGGATTGAGGATAAACTCAGTTGATTTTGTCTCGGTATTATAAATTGCAAAATAAGCGCAACGACCGAAGCGGCTGTCAATTGTTGCATTCAATGTCTCTCCGGTTGATGTAATGGCGATTTTCATATTTCATTTGTTTTTGTGTTGTTTTTTTTACAATTAAAAATCTGATGTAATCTAATTTTTCAGAGTAATATTTCTATTGCAAAGATAGAAATAGTTTTGAACTTATGTTCATAACCAATCACTTTTAACAAAAAAAAAAGAGAAACAATTTTTCGTTTCTCTTTTTTTAGATTTATAATCCGGATTTTACTCTTTCAGCGTTACAAAGTACATGGCAAACGAACGATACAGGAAGTGTGTCCATTTACCAAAAGGAACAATAATCAATGCCCACTGAACCAATACGGTAAGATGGATAATATACAACCATTTATTCTCTTCGAGTAGTTCGAGATCGATAAACAGGCGAACCAGAAACGCTGTAAAGCCCATCAGGAACAACCATACCACAAAGAAGATATCGGAAGGCCGCGAATGTTTGCTCACTTCTTTTTTCTTTTTCACACGACTGGAAACAAAATCGAAAGTAACCACAAACACGATGGCACTCATCACATAGCCCAGGATGATTACAAACAGACTGGAAGTACCAAACCAATTGAGCACAACTGTTGTAAACAACAATGACAGGTAACCGATTACCAGTATAAAGTGCTCAAACCAACGGAATTGATTATCGTCGCAACCCAGAGCACGTTTCTGCGTAAACATATGAACAAACAATTCACCCATGCTTTTCACGTATTTCATGAACGACACTTTCACCTTTGGTTTCAGAATAGTAAAGTACCACATCCGAGCCACATTAGGCAGCAATATCACCAGTCCGATGGATGCTATGGCTATTCCTTCGAACAGGTGACCGGTATGCACCATTTTTTCCAGGTCGAAACCCACCGAAAAGGCGAAAACCATTACTCCGGCAAAAATCAGGATAAAAGCAGTCAGACTTACCAGCAGGGATTTGTACATCAGTCCCGAAAGACCTGTCCAGTCGTATTTTGAAGTCAGATACCGGCGAAGCGACATCATCAGTTCGCCCGGATTAGCTTCCTGCGGACAATGCGTGGAACATTCGCCGCAATAGTAACATTCCCAGGGTTTCAGCGAAGCTTTTATATCATCTTCGAGACCGAGTGCACTCAATCGAACCATTTCGCGTGGAAATGAAACTTCTTCGGTTGACAGGGAACAAACGGCTGTACAGGTACCGCAGTTATAACATGCGTTGTAATTGACCGAGCCGAATTTTTCGAGTTCTTTATTAAAAGCAGGATTTATCTTTGCCATTATTTATTCAGTTTATACGTGTAATACTCGTCCATATCATCGATGTCGCCGGTTTTCACAAAACCATATTTCACCAGCGACATTAAATAATATACCACTTCGTCGGAAGGCATATTCAGTTTTTCGGTAAGTTGCATTACTGTCAGGTCCTGATCTATCAGGGCGTCCAGTATTTGTTTTTTGATGCCGTTGTAAACCTTCAAATTTTCTTTCGCCTTCTCGGGAATTCCTCCCAGTTTTTCGCGCAGATATTTAGCTGTTTTTCCTTTTTCTATTGTACCCCCGGCCCCTGAAGGGGGGTTGGAGTTAGCTTTATCTTGTATGTCGTTTTCTATTTCTTTCATATCAAATATTTTGTAATATTCAAAACTAATATTTCTTATTCCCCTTCAGGGGTTAGGGGTTTATGCCAATGCATCAATCATACTCATTATTTCGGCACTCGAACATGCAATGAGGTTTATTGCATCGGGCTCACAAACCGGAGCACACATGCCGCAGCCTTTACATACGGTATTATTGATTTCGGCTATCACTTTTTTGCCTTTTTCTATTTTCAGGATAGCATCAAAGGGACAAGCTTCCTCGCAGGCACCACACCACGTACATTTGTCGGGATCAATGGTTGCAACCAGCGGGTCGGTTTCAAGTTCGCCTTTACTCACAATTGAATACGATTTGGTAGCTGCCGAAAGCGCTGAATTTACAGATTCTGCAATATTTTTCGGACCCTGACACGCTCCGGCAATGGTAATTCCATCGATAACCGTTTCCACCGGACGAAGTTTCATGTGTACTTCGTTGTAGAATTTATCGCGTCCTTTGGGTAATTTGAACAGACTTCCAATCGTATTGTTGTCGCTGCGTGGGACCATTCCGGTAACCAATACCACCAAATCGGCTTCCACTTCTATTTCTCTGCCGTTGGTCAGAATATCATTGATCTTCACAATGGTTTTATGGGCTTCGGTCGTTACAGTTGGCAGGCCATCTTCGTACGATTGCAGGTAAATATCACCCTGACGCAGCGAATCGGCGTACAGGATTTCCTGTTTCCCATACGTGCGCAGTCCGCGGTTGAAATGATAATTGGTGATATTATTGAATTTCTTTTTGGCAGTTACAGCGGCATGAATGGTAGAGGTACAGCAATTGCGTGAACAATAGGTATTCTCACCATCGGTCTGACGGCTTCCCACACAATAAATATAGGTTATGTTTTTAATTTCTTTGCCATTGTACACAAGTTTATCAAACTGTGTATCAATCATCCGTTTGAACTGAGGCAGCGTAATCACATTGTCGGAAGTAGCGTAACCAAATTCGCCGTAAGCGGGCGTGTAGGGATCGAAACCGGTGGCCATGAGTACCGAACCGACCGTAATATCGATGATTTCCTCTTTTTCAGTGAAATCAATGGCTTTACATACCTTTTCGCATTCGCCGCACCGGGTACAGTTTTTAATGTCGATAACCGGAATTTGCGGATATTCGCTCGGGTAGTTTTTGTAAATAGCCTTGCGGGAATTTGTTCTGAAATTAAATTCATCGGGCACTTCAACAGGGCATACTTCAATGGCTCTTTTCAGATCATCCGGATGGCATGCCGATGCATTGATATAACGCGGTGTTTTCTTGACTTTCAGCGATATATTACCAACACTTCCTTTATTCTCAATCACTTCGGAATTGGTCATGATGGTAATGTTATCGAATTTGGTCAGTTCGGTGTACAGTCGTTTCACCATATCTTTGCCGGTTTCGGTGGTGGTGGAGAGCGAATCCCACTGCACAACCCGTCCGCCAACGAAGGGCTCCTTCTCGATGAGAATAACTTCTGTGTCTTTCTCAGCCAGTGAAATGGCGGCTTTCATACCGGCTACACCGGCGCCAATTACGGCAACAGCCTTTTTGGCTTTAATTTTATTGGTTTCCAATGCCTCTGCAAGACGGGATTTGGCAATCGCTGCTTTAACCAAATGAATGGCTTTTTCGGTAGCTCCTACTTTGTTGTCGGAGTGCGCCCACGAGGCCTGTTCGCGGATATTAGCGTGTACGTAGGTGTATTTGTTCAAATCAGCCCGCACAGATACATTGCGGAATGTTAACTGATGAAGTTTTGGTGAACATGAAGCCACAATAACGCCATCAAGTTCATTTGCTTTGATATCTTCGACCATGTCGCGCTGATTGCTATCGGAGCAGGCAAACATGGTGGTTTTGGATATAAAGACAATATCTTCACCCTCTATCGACTGGCGGACTTTTTCCACATCTACATAATCGGATATATTGCCACCGCAATGACAAATATAAACTCCTATTTTCTTTGGTTTCTTTTCCATAATAAGCAGGTATTTAAGGGTGTTGAACTAAGTAACTGATTGCTTCAGACGATGCCGAACCGGCCGAAAGTATCGAATCGGGAATATCCATCGGTCCTGTGGCGGTACCTGCTACAAAGACACCTTTGATACTTGTTTTGGAAGGGCTGGCAAGCAAATCACTTTGTCCTACAAAACTAAATTCGTCCAGTGCAAGCGTTTCATTTTCAAAGAATTTGTCAATTCCCTTGTTGGGTAATACACCTGTTGACAGTATAACCATGTCGTGCTCGGCTTCCTGAAGTTTTCCTTCGTTAATATCTTCGTAGCGGAGAATGAGGTTTCCGCCTTCTTTTTCACTGATGCGCCCGATTTTTCCTTTTACAAAGTTCACGCCCATCCCTTTGGCCTGTTGGTAGAACTCTTCAAATCCTTTACCAAACGAGCGGATATTGATATAATAAATGGTCACATCGGCCATGGGCAAAGCGCCCATAAGCAACTGAGCCTGCTTGATGGAATACATGCAGCAAATCTGTGAACAGATAGGATTACCTACTGAGGCATCGCGGGAACCCACACATAGAACGTAAGCAATTTTATCAGGTACTTTTCCGTCGCCCGGGCGGAGGATGGTGTTGAACGGACGGGTTGGAGCCAGTTCACGCTCCATTTGAAGGGCAGTAATTACATTTTTATATTTTCCGTAACCGTATCGTGGCATTTTCTTAGCATCAAACATATCAAAACCGGTAGCTATTATCACCGTTTTGACATGTAAATTCATGATTTCAGTCTCCATTGTAAAATCAATGCAGTTGGTCGGGCAAACTTTTTCGCAGGCACCACAAAGTGTACAGCTTTCAATATCGATGGCAGCTGCTTTGGGACTGCAAATGCTGAATGGAATAAATGCAGCTTTGCGCCCTATCAGTCCAAACTGATACTGGTCGCGCACATTCACCGGGCAGGCTTTTTCGCAAAGCTGGCAGGCTGTACAATCTTCAACATGCACATAGCGCGGGTGTTGGGTCACTTTTGCGGTGAATTCATTGTCACTGACTTTGTGAATATTGCTCACTTCGGCACCAGTAAATATGGTGATATTCGGGTGGCGTGAGATTTCGGACACTTTTGGGGTGGTGATACAGGCCGAGCAATCCAGTGTTGGGAACACCTTGCTGAGCATGATCATTTTTCCGCCTACTGAAAGTTCTTTGTCAACTAAAAGAACCTTAAAACCAGTATTAGCCAGATTCAATGCTGCTTCTCCACCGGCTATTCCGGCACCGATAACCAGTGCATCGTAACTTATATTTTTTATTTGTTTTTCCATCATGCATTTCGTGTTTTAAGTAAATACTCATTGAAGGTTCGCATTTGCTTAACAAACGATTCGCTGCACACAGAACAGATGGCAGCCATGCGCAAACGGGCAGGGTCAAGTTCCTTTTCTTTCATCAGATTGTGAGTTTTCGATACCAGATTGCCGGTTTTTTCGGTGCAGGACTCGCCAAATACGCAATCGCTTCCGTCGGCCGCTATAAATACACCGTCGAAACCTTTTTCGTAGGCATAGAGTATCCAGCTCGGTTTTATTCCGCTTGAACATGGAATGGAAATGGTGTAAACCGTTGGCGGATAATGTAATTTGAGAAGTCCGGCCATGTCAATAGCTGGATCGGATATTTTTTCGGTGGAAAATACCAGAATTTTCGCACTTTTTTTAGTACCCCCGGCCCCTGAAGGGGAATTAGAGTTAGTATTGTCTTGCATATTTTCTTCAATATTTGCCATACAATGTATTAATAAATTATCAAATCCAAAATCCCATATTCCCCTATAGGGGGGCTAGAGGTTTACTCTAACTCCCCTTTAGGGGTTGGGGGGTAGTAGTCTTTTTTATTTTTTCTTCATGTACACTTTGAAGTATCCGTTTTCTTCGGCAAAGCCCAGATACTCATGTCCTTGTTTGTTGCACCATTTTGGAATATCCTGTTTTGTTCCTTCGTCGGACGAGAGGATTTCCATAACATCACCGGCTTTGATGGTGCCGATTGCTTTTTTGGCTTCCAATAGTGGTCCCGGACATGCTGTACCGCGTGCATCAACTGATTTTGCTACTTCTACTGATTTTAATTCTTCTGCTGTCATAAT
>CAZIRA010000065.1:0-1161 GCA_964541615.1 uncultured Paludibacter sp. | reverse complement strand
TTTTCGAGATAAGTTACTTTATTGGTAAGTTCATCTACTTGTTTTTGAAGCATTTCGAGGGTTACTTCACTTGATTTTTCCATAACTATATTTATTGATTGAATTTAATTGAAGAAATTTTTATGCAAATATAAATACTTGTGGTATTAATATTCATATATTTAATGTGTAATAGGTTGCATTATTTTGTGATATGCATCACATTTATTATATTTGTATCGTAAACTTTATAGAAGAAAATAATGCAAAACGACTGTAAGAATTGTGTTTTTAACACCCGTGCAACTTCGATGCTCAGTGACAAAAGTTTCGGGCAATTATCTGAAAATCATCTGGAATTGCGTTTTAAGAAAGGTGACTCGATAATTAAGCAGGGTATGTTTTCGACCAATGTAGTTTTTCTTCGGCGGGGTTTGGCCAAAATTCATTTAACCGGACCCTATCATGAGCAGATTGTACGACTGGTAAAAGCACCGACTTATCTTGGATTACCCACTACGTTTGGTGATAAAATAAATCAATACTCGGTTACGGCTGTCACCGACACCGAAGTTTGTTATATTGATGTACGTGTTTTTCAGACCATATTGAATGAGAACAGGGAATTTTCGAACGATATACTGATTGAACTTAGCAAGAACGAGTTGGAATCATTTCGGCGCTGTGCAAACAGGACGCAAAAACAAATACGCGGCAATATGGCCGATGTATTACTTGAATTTTCGGAAAAAATATTCCAGTCTGATAGTTTTACCCTGCCCATTTCGCAATCGGAATTAGCCAACCTGGTGGATACCAGCCGGGAAAGTGTAAACCGCGTACTCAACGAATTTGATAAAGACGGAATAATTAAAGTAACGGGCAAACAAATTGAGGTATTGAATAAAAAATCGTTGCTGTTGATTAGTCAGAATGGATAACTGTCCCTCTAAGCCCTCATTGGGAATGTGAGGTCATTATTAATTACTATTAACCAAAAAAATACAGGCTGCCCGTGTAATGCGAACAGCCTATTTTTATTGATAACCTGAGTTCGATTAATAATTATTGATGTTTTATTTGAAAAATAAGGCGAAAGTTAGTATCTTTATAGTGTTGATATATAATTGATTAACTAACAAACGCCTTATGATTAATTACGACAAAATTACAGATATTTTC
>CAZIRA010000064.1:0-15077 GCA_964541615.1 uncultured Paludibacter sp. | reverse complement strand
TAGTTAATTAGTTAATTAGTATATTGGTTTATAAGAAGTTTCACGGTTTTAGCAATAAAGCGGTTTCAAAAAAAATAAAATTCCTGAAACTTAACATTCCTTCTTCGTCACACAAAATACATTTCATCTGTACGCATCCTAATGTATTTGCCCACAGCAAAATAGGATGAAACTGCCGTCAGAACAATTCCGGAAATTAGCACGATTCCGGATATTGTAAGCGCTGTTTCAGTAGTAATGAACGCGGTATCGAGTCCAAATTTATACTTCATATAATACACCAGTCCGCTTAGAAGCGTTATAGCTATCACAGCAGCTATGATTCCATTCAAAACGCTCTGTTTGATATACGGCTTTCGGATAAACCAGCTATTAGCTCCTACAAGTTTCATTGTATTGATAATGAATCGGTTGGAGTAAATCCGCAGACGTACTGTGTTATTGATCAAAGCAAAAGAAATAAGCATAAGAATGGATGCCAATCCAATAAGTATGTAGCTGATTTTACGGATATTTTCATTCACCATGGCTATCATATCTTTCTGATACACCACCTTATCGATGTTTTCAAATTTGCTCAGTTGCTTCTCAATTTTCGCTACACTGTCCGGATGCGCATAGCTTGCATTCAGCTTAATTTCAAAGGAAGCAAATAGTGGATTCCATCCCAAGAAATTGGCCGGATCCTCGCCCAGAGCCTCAACATGGTCTTTCAGTGCCTGTTCTTTGGTAATGTGTTGAGCTGATTTCGTAAATGGAGCTTTATCCACAAACTGCTTTATTTTTGTAATCTGCTGATCGGTAGCTTCATCTTTTATCACCACCGAAAGCGTCAGGTTTTCCTTCAGCTCACGGCTCATATCTCGCGTCAAGAAAAGCATGGAAGCCAGCAGACCGATTAGAAACAAAACCAATGCCATGCTGACAGTAGCTGTCACACCGGCATTTCTCACCAAATGTCTTTTCCTTTTATATTTCTTTTTAGACATAAATCCTCATTTTTTAGGTAGTTTCATCAGAATCTTTTCTTTTTCTGAAAACAAAATACAAATATCCACCAATGCTTAGCAGCAACAAAATAGAGCTGATCAAGGCTATCAAATTACCTGTTTTGTATGAATCAGGATCAAAACGAAATTCCAAATCGTACGTACCAGCCTTCAGCGGCATTCCTCTCAGCAAATAATTCACACGCGTGTAAGGAACTTCAGTGCCGTTAATGGTTGCTTTCCAGCCTTTGTCGTAGAAAATTTCTGAAAATACAGCTACTTGGTCTGTCGGCGTATTTACGCTGTAAACCAAATGATTTGGAGCATAGGATTTCAATGAAATTTTTGCCGTTGAGTCGGGTGTGACAGTACCCGGAAGATTGGAAGCCAGCGACTTATCAATTACCAATTCACGTTTCGTATCAATTTCACCCAACATTTTCATCTCCTCGTTGGCATCGGATGCGACGCGAATATTTTGTACAAACCAGGCATTACCATTATTGTATGGATTAACAAGAGGCGGCGCCTGCTTGTTGTAGATTACATATTTCAGATTCAACATATTGAGCACATTCAGCGAATCGAGCACCGGAACAATATCTTCGGGCGTGGCTGCAGTTCCAAAAGTACCGAACAACTTTCCGATTTCGCGTCCAAGATGCATATTGATCAGTTCCTGATAGCGGCGCAGTTTGGCAGCATGATAACCTCCAATGTTTTTGTGATAATACGAGGGTGTGGCATCGTTGAATATATCGACAGTAGCATCCAGAATCCGAAATTGCGATTTGTCCTGCAATATCATTTCGTCGGCAGGAGTAGCTTGTACCAACTGTTTCGGACGTTTTGACTCAAAGTTATCGTCGTTCAGGTAGCGTTTTGCGACCGGAAACACATCCAGCAGAATAAAGAATCCAAGCAGTGCGATGGAAACATTTTTCTTCAAATATCCTTTCAGGTACGTCCAAAGAATCAAAGCCGCCAAAACGATAAATGCCAGTGAACGAAGCGCATCCGCACGAAGCATTGCTTTTCTATCCAGCGGAAGTGTGTCCTTCAAGAACGAATAATCACCTTGAAACTGTGCATCCTGAGCCGCAACAAAACTGCCTGCCAAAGATGGAACCATTGCAAAAATCAGCGTAATTCCACCTGTAATCGCCGTGCTTATTAGGAGCGATTTGGTCAGTTTTTCTTTACTGATGTTGCCTTCGTAAATTTCCTTCATCGCCAAGAATGCCAGCAATGCGACTGCAAAACCCGTTGCAACCAATGTCATGGACACAGCACGGAATTTATTGTACATCGGCACGTGGTCAATGAAAAAATCGGTGAGAGGCATGAAATTTTTACCCCAGGAAAGCATCAAAGTGAGAATTATTACTGGAATAAGCCACCATTTCGTCCGTCTGTCAACCACAAACAAACTCAGCACAAACAAGAAAATAACGATTGCACCGAAATAAACCGGTCCGGAAGTTCCAGGCTGTTCACCCCAATAAAGCGGAAGTTGTTTGATAATTTCTTTGGTCTGGCTGTCAGGAACACCGAGATTTTTCAGATGCTGAGCGGTTTCGCTTTTAAGTCCAAGCTCTCCGGCGCTTGCTCCACCGTAAAAATTCGGAATAAGCAGCGTCATCGACTCTCCCACTCCGTAGCTCCATTGTGTGATGTAGTCTTTGTTGAGCCCGTGCTGCGAATTTTGAGTATCAGAAGTCAGCCCGTTGGATTTGCCGCGCATGGTGTACTGGCTGTATTCGTAAGTAGTCAGCAGTGAAGTAGCATTCATCCCAACTGCAATCGCCAAAGCCGCAATCATCACTCCCGCAGATTTCAGAAATTCAGCTATTTGTTTTTCTTTTACGCTGTAAATAAATTCAACCAAAGCAAAGAAAATCAGTATTATCAGCGCATAATAAAGTATCTGGATGTGGTTGGCACGGATAGCAAGGCTCAAAAAGAAAGCTGTGAGAATACCGCCCAGAATTCTCTTTCGCCTGAATGCAAGGAAAACAGCACCAATAAGCGGGGCAACGTATGCAATGGTTATTGCCTTAGAATTGTGTCCTGCAGCAATGATAATGAAATTATACGAAGCAAATGTAAAACCGATGGCACCGACCAGTGCCTGCCACGGTTTCAATCCAAATGAAAGGAGTAAAATGTAAAAACAAATTAAATAAAGTACCGCATTTGAAACTGGACGCGGGAAAGTCATTATCAACTTTTCAATATACTGCAGAACATTGTTTGGCTGCACCATAGAGATCTGATAGTTGGGCATTCCGCCAAACATCGAATTGGTCCAAAGCGTCACATCGTCATGACTTTCATTGTACTGAATAGTTTCCTGAGCCATACTGCGCCAGCTGTCTGTATCATGTGCTACCAATTCTTTTCCTTCAATGACGGGAACAAAATAGATAAAAGCAATAGTAATAAAAAGTAAAAGTGCGGCTAAATGTGGAGCGAGAGAACGATAATTTATACTATTCATACCAATGATTTACAAATTCAAAAGCGGATTATGGGAAAATTGCTACAAAAGTACTACATTTTTATCGGTTTGGTACCGTTTTACCACGTTAATTTTTAATTAATTAAGAGATTTTTGAGAAATAAGATTTTTACTGTCTGGCTTTTTTTTCATTTGATTGTTTAAAAATAAAAAAACATGCCTGAATTGCTCCGATTGCACAGAATCAAGTATCTTTGCACTTTATAAAGTTAGATGATGTGAGAACGAAGACAGACATTGGAAGTTGAATATTTTTTACTGCTTTTTGAAAATAAAATTTGAACAATATACTTTCACATATGAATAAAATCTGCCCAGTTTGCAACCATAAAGAATTCAAGTCTGCATTGCAATGCATTGATCATTATGTTAGTGGTGAAAATTTTGAAATCATAGAATGCACTCAGTGCGGCATGAAGATTACTAATGATTTTCCTCCCGAAAATACAATTGGCAAATATTATGAGACAGAAGATTACATTTCGCACAGCAATACTAAAAAAGGATTGGTAAACAGCCTTTATCATCACGTAAGACAACGGATGCTGAAGAAAAAGGCAGGCTGGGTTGAGTCAGCTTCCGGAATCGAAATGGGAAAAATACTCGACGTAGGAGCTGGCACGGGCTATTTTGCGGGAGCGATGAAAAAGCGTGGTTGGGAAGTTTCTATTGTGGAACAAAGCGACGAGGCCAGAAAGTTTGCAGAAAATAATTTCAACCTCCATGGCTTTTCATCCATCAAAAATTTCATTGAAAATCAACATTCAAACGGAGAAAAATCACAAGATGTCATCTCACTGTGGCATGTGTTGGAACATTTGGAACCTCTGAACGAATCAATGGCTCAGTTTTACAAGCTGTTGAATCCTGGCGGCACGTTGATTATTGCAGTTCCGAATTGCAGTTCTTACGATGCTAAAATTTACAAAAATCTCTGGGCTGCATACGATGTGCCTCGCCACCTTTGGCATTTCACTTCCAGACAGATGGAAATTCTCACTAAAAAACATGGATTTTCATTGGTTGAAACCAAGAAGATGCCTTTCGACGCTTTCTACATTTCGATGATGAGCGAAAAATATGCCCGTAATCCGCTTCCATTTGTCAACGGATTCTGGACCGGATTGTGTGGATTCTTCTTTTCGATTTTCGACAAAAACAACAGCAGTTCACTTGTATACATTCTCCGTAAGGAAGAAAAAGCCTGAAACTGAAAATTGACAAACCAGTTTCTTAGCTGAAAATAAAAAAAGAAAGGGATTTCATTTCTAATGAAAACCCTTTTATCTCTTTGAACGGAGAAACCCGCCCGATAAAAAGCATTTACAACTTATTTAGAAGCTGCGATAGATACTTTGCGGAATTCTTTCATTGCTTTTTCCAATTCCAAAGAAGCTTTACGAGCGCGGGCACCAGCTGCTTTGTTACCTTTTTCTACTTGAAGAGCTGCGTTTTCTGTGAAAACTGCAATTTCTTGATTGATTTTGTCAACTAATTGTTTCATAAAACTTGTAATTTATTAAATGGTTATGTAAAAATAAGAATTATTTTCTCACAAAAATACAATCTTTTATCGTCCCTGCAATAGTTTTAGGCAAATTCATTCAATTTTTTTTAAAAAAAATCCACTTTTCTTCAATTTCTGCTGAAATGTAACCTAAAACAGTAATAAAAATGCCAATAAAGCCGTATATCAATAACTTTCAGGCTTTCTCAAAAATCCAATTCGAGCATTGAGGCATCCGCCTCTTCAAGTTCTCTTCTCCGCAGGTCGTCCCTGGGTTCATTTGTACTGAATTTTTCTCCTATTTCATCCAAAAAACTATATAATTTGGGCAATAATTTTCTGTTAAAAGTAATTTGTGAAGCCGCTCTCGGCAGACGCATCCCATATGTCTTCCTCATTTTGGAAACTTGCCAGAGACACGGCACACCACGCATAATATCCTTCTCTTTGCTTATTCCTTTGGAATTCTCCAAAATCCATTTCCACGCCATTTTTCCAATCCTGTCGTTAGTGAGCGAACAGTTGTAATTTTTACGAATGTAAAGAATAAATTCGTCATTTCCCATGGTTATGGTGTTTTTCATAGTAGGCAAAATGTTATGAAATGGGTAATATGATTTTATTTTTTCTAAGCCTTACAAATGTATGAAATTGATTTTGGAAAACAAAAAAACTGCATGAAAAATCAATATTTTATAAAATAATAATCCCAATTGAGCAGATTTCTTACTTATCAGGAAAAAAATAACCTAACAAATTTAGAAACTTGTTAGGCTATAAATGGATAAAACGTACTAAATAAAACTTAGCAGGTTGTCGGTTTTTTGATTACCTGAAAGAAGTCGTTGCCTTTGTCGTCCACGAGTATGAATGCCGGGAAATCCACCACATCGATTTTCCAGATAGCTTCCATGCCGAGTTCCGGATATTCCAGCACTTCTACGTTTTTAATGCTGTCCTGCGCCAGAATGGCAGCCGGACCTCCGATAGAACCGAGATAGAATCCGCCGTATTTCTTGCAGGCATCGGTCACCTGCTGGCTTCTGTTACCTTTGGCAATCATCACCATGCTGCCGCCTTGCGACTGGAATAAATCCACGTAGCTGTCCATGCGGCCGGCTGTGGTTGGTCCGAATGAGCCTGAGGGCATTCCCTTCGGTGTTTTGGCAGGACCAGCGTAGTAAATAGGGTGATCTCTGACGTATTGTGGAAGTCCAAGGCCTGCATCAATACGTTCTTTCAGCTTGGCGTGTGCAATATCGCGACCAACAATGATAGTTCCTGTAAGCGACAAACGGGTAGAAACCGGATATTGGCTGAGCGTTTTCAGAATTTCAGACATCGGTTGGTTCAGGTCTATTTTTACTGCTGTTCCTTCGCCTTGCTGACGGTATTCTTCCGGTATATATTGTCCCGGATTATCCTCCAGTTTCTCCACCCAAATGCCGTCTTTGTTGATTTTGCCTTTGATATTACGGTCGGCCGAGCACGAAACAGCCATCCCTACGAAGCAGGATGCACCGTGTCGTGAAAGACGAATGATACGGATGTCATGTGCGTAGTATTTACCACCAAACTGTGCTCCAAAGCCTGATTCCTGTGCTGCTTTCAGAATTTTTTCTTCCAGTTCCACGTCACGGAAAGCACGCCCAAGTTCGTTTCCTGTGGTTGGCAATTCGTCGTAGTATTTGGTTGAAGCCAGTTTAACGGCTTTCATCGTAGCATCAGCTGATGTTCCGCCCACCACGAATGCAATGTGATACGGAGGGCAGGCTGCTGTGCCGAGCGTTTTCATTTTTTCAACCATGAATTTTTCCAGCGATACCGGATTTAGTAGCGCTTTCGTTTCCTGGAAAAGATACGATTTGTTGGCAGAACCACCGCCCTTGGCAATAAAAAGAAATTTGTATTCGTCACCGTGGCTTGCTACAAGGTCTATTTGTGCCGGCAGATTGGTGCCTGTATTCACCTCGTCGTACATATTGAGTGCTGCATTTTGCGAATAGCGGAGGTTTTCCTGCGTGTAGGTTTCGTAAATTCCTTTAGAAAGCGCTTCTTCGTCGCTTCCATTGGTCCACACGTTATTTCCTTTTTTGGCATAAACCGTGGCAGTTCCTGTGTCCTGGCAGAAAGGAAGAACTCCTTTAGCTGAAATTTCAGCATTGCGGAGCATGGTGATGGCTACGAATTTGTCGTTGTCGCTGGCTTCCGGATCTGCAAGAATTTTTGCCACCTGCTTTTGATGTTCTGGACGCAGTAAAAAGTTGGCATCGCGTAATGCAGTGCGGGCAAGCATCGTAAGTGCTTCGGGCTCAACTTTCAGCACTTCCATATCTCCAAATTTTTCAACGCTTACGTATTCCTTAGTTAGTAAATAATACTCCGTTTTTTCTTTTCCAAGCGCAAACGGATCCTGATAAATGAACGGTTTTGTTGCCATAAGTTACTTTAGATGTAATGTTCGGTTTAGCCGGTTTTTGCAAATAATTTGAGTACCGGAATGAATGTTTGTTTATTTTTTGAATTTTTCAATCGTTTTTTTGTAATTTTCCGCAGCTTCTGTGTTGCCGGCTTTGGCAGCCATTTCCAGTGCTTTTGTTTCGATTTTTACAGCCTCTTTTTTCTTTCCGTTTTCATACAGCAGATGAGCGTAGGTATCGGCTATAAAATCTTTGTCAGGTGCAGTCAGATGTGCTTTCTCTGCCCATGAAAGAGCTGTTTTAAGCATTTTTGTATCCTTGAATTTTTTGTAGTTCTCATATATCATCCAGGCCATGTTGTTCAGTTCGGCCGGATTGGTGCTTAGATTGAGGTAGGGAGTAGCCACTTTCCACAGGTTGTCCCAGACTGCTTTGTCGTCTTTTGCCTGATTGTATTTTCTGTATGCTTTTGCAAAATCTACTTTTGATTTGGCTGCTGCAAACAGCTGGGAATCTATTTTTTTCAATTCATCTTCTTTGGCAGGATACTGATTGTAGGCAGCCGAAAGTGCATTCGTTATTTTTTGATCCGTTTTGTCTTTCCCGATAAATCCGGCAATTTTTTCTCTGTTTTCGATGAAAAACCGAAAGGATTCCGATGAAATGTCATTCACGTAATTATTAAACATATCCCAGTTCTCTTGCGTATATATCTGATTTTCAGATAGTGTCTGGAAGTAACTGTCCACCAGTGCTCCATTGCCGCTATCGTACGGATTTTGATCTAAAAATTTCTTAATCGTTGCGTAACTTCTGTCGCCACTTTTGATTTTTTTTGAAAGAGCGGCATAGTTGTTTTCTGTGTCTGCAGCCACCTTAGCGACTTCAACAAATTGGGCTGCCGGCATGCTCCCAAGTCCTTTGTGAACCAATTTTCCATCAGAATCCAGAAACAGATAAGTAGGATAAGCTCTGACTTCGTATTTTTTTGCCAGGGCAACATTATCGCCTTTTTCCATATCCAGTTTCAGATTGATAAACCTGGTGTTGAAAAAATCACCTACCTCTTTTTGCGGAAAAATATCGCGAGCCATCACTTTGCAGGGACCGCACCACTCGGCGTATGCATCAATAAATACAAGTTTGTTCTCAGCTTTTGCTTTAGCCAAAGCTGCGTAAAGGTCGTGGTTTTCTTCGAATTTAATTCCCTGTGCTGCAAGTGATAATGTAAAAACTCCCAAAAGAAGAGCTAATAATATTTTTCTCATAATTTTCATTTTTAAAAATTTACTACAAAAGTAATTAATTAATGTGGAATTTTTTCCATCCGGAAGTTACAAATCTGCTCATTTTAGATTATAAAAACATTTATAACCATTTTTAAAATAAAACTTATGAATCAGCATTTATTTTCATCAAAATATTGTATCTTTGCACCCCAATTTGTGCATTTTTCAACAATGCATCTAATATGCTTATAATTAAAAAGATATGATAATCTCTAGCAGCCAATCATTTTATTTATTCGATGGATGCAGCAAGATATCACTTGGAGTTAAAAATCAAACAATTTACAAATGAATATTTCAAGAAAAGACATTGATCAAAACAATGTGGTAATCACAATTAGCATTGCCAAAGAAGATTATGCAGAAAAAGTAGAGAAAGCTCTGCGCGACTACCGTAAAAAAGCCAATATGCCGGGCTTCCGTCCGGGAATGGTACCACTGGGACTTATCAAAAAGATGTACGGAAAAGCTGTGAAAGCTGAAGAAATCAATAATGTTGTTTCCGAAAAATTGGTTAACTACATCGAAGAAAACGACCTTCCGATTTTGGGACAGCCGCTTCCGAGCGAAACAGAACAACCAGAATACGATTTCGACACACAGGAAGAATTTGACTTTCATTTCGACATCGGTTTGGCTCCTGCTTTTGAAGTGGAACTGAATGGAAAAGACAAAGTGAACTACTACGAAATTGCTGTTTCTGACGAAATGATCGACAACCAGGTGAAATCTTACACTTCACGCTACGGCAAATACGAGCAGGTGGACACTGTGGAAGAAAAAGACATGGTCAAAGGTCTTGTTGTGGAACTTGAAAATGGTGTAGAAAAAGAAGGCGGAATCCGTGCCGAGGACGCTGTACTTACGCCTGCATACATGAAAGATGAGGAACAAAAAGCTCTTTTCGTGGGAAAATCAAAAGGCGACAAAGTCGTTTTCAATCCTATGAAAGCCTATGAAAACGAAACTGAAATCAGTTCACTCCTGAAAATCAAAAAAGAGGAAGTAGATGGTTTGAATTCCGATTTCCAAATTGAAATTTCCGGAATTACACGCTACATCGACGGCGAAGTGAATCAGGAACTTTTTGACAAAGTATTTGGCGAAGGTGTAGTAAACTCAGTAGAAGATTTCCGTGTAAAAATAACTGAAAGTATCAAAGACAGCTTGAAAGCTGACAGTGAATACAAATTCAACATCGATGCCCGTCAGATGTTTGTTGATAAATACAAAGGATTGGAATTCCCGGAAGCATTCTTGAAACGCTGGTTGCTTTCCAACAACGAAGAAATGACTGCTGAAAAAGTGGAAGAAGATTATCCGAAAATGATCGAAGACTTGGTTTGGCACCTGACAAAAGACAAAATTGCAAAAGCAAACGAAATAAAAGTGGAACTTCCTGACGTGGAAGAGTACGCTAAAAAAGTAGCTAAAGCTCAATTTGCACAATACGGAATGGTTGGTATGGGTGATGACATCATCGAAAACTACGCCAAAGACATGATGAAGCAGGAAGAAACTGTCCGCAATTTCATTGACCGCGCAGCTGAAGAAAAAGTGCTTGCTGCAGTTCGTGAAAATGTAAAATTGAACAAAAAAGAGATTTCAATCGAAGATTTCAATAAATTGTTTGAAGCTGAACAGGCATAAACAAATATTCTTCTATACAAAAAAGAAGTGGTCTCAAATTAACAACGAGACAGCTTCTTTTTTTGTTTAAAATGCTGTAATTATTGTAATCTGATTTACAATATTATTTTTCCAAACCTCACATGTATTTGTTACAATAAAAAACTTGTATCTTTGTCGGTAGATGAATTAGTTTTCAGTTAACTAATGACATTTTGTCATAGAAAAATATTGGCAAGATATTCGCAAGATTTTTTAGCAAATCAAAAAAATACACAATAAAATTATGGAAAGAAATAACGACTTTAGAAAATTTGCCACCAAACATCTGGGAATGAATGGATTGGCATTAGATCAGTATGCTCAAGTGACCGACAGCTATATATCACCATCAATTTTGGAAGAACGCCAATTGAACGTTACACAGATGGATGTTTTCTCCAGATTGATGATGGATAGAATCATTTTTATGGGAACTCAGGTAAATGATTATGCTGCCAATGTAATTCAGGCACAACTACTGTACCTGGATTCTTCCGATCCCGGAAAAGATATTTCGCTGTATTTGAATACTCCCGGAGGCTCTGTTTATGCAGGATTGGGGATTTACGACACCATGCAGTTTATCAGCAGTGATGTAGCTACCATCTGTACCGGAATGGCAGCATCAATGGGTGCAGTTTTGCTGGTGGCGGGTACAAAAGGCAAGCGCTCTGCTTTGAAACACTCCCGCATCATGATACACCAGCCAAGCGGCGGCGCACAAGGCGTTGCAGCAGATATGGAGATCAACCTACGCGAAATGTTAAAACTGAAAAAAGAACTTTATCAAATAATCGCCGACCACTCCGGAAAAACTTATGAGCAGATTGAGAAAGACTCTGACCGTGATTTCTGGATGACTTCGCAGGAAGCTATGGATTACGGAATGATTGACCGTGTTTTGATTAAAGAAAAGAAATAATTATTGAGTTTTGAGTTTTGAGTTTTTTTAGCTCAAAACTCAAAACTGCATACTCAAAACTAACGTTGTATGGCAAAAAATTCCAAACATTGCAGTTTCTGTGGCAGACCTGAATCTCAGATAGGATTTCTGATTTTGGGAGTTGATAATTCGCATATCTGCGATGAGTGTGCGGTACAGGCAGCTGAAATTGTAAAAGACACTAAGAAACAGGTTGCAGCTCCAAAGCTGGACAAAGCAAAAACTCCTAAACCCAAAGAGATCAAAAGCTTTTTGGACCAATACGTTATAGGTCAGGAAGAAGCAAAAAGATTTCTTTCTGTGGCGGTTTACAACCACTACAAACGCCTGATGCAGGAAAAAAGCGACGATGAGGTAGAGATTGAAAAATCAAATATCATCATGGTGGGCTACACCGGAACGGGAAAAACGCTTTTGGCAAAAACCATCGCTAAAAAACTGGACGTACCGTTTACCATTGTTGATGCTACGGTTTTGACAGAGGCCGGATATGTGGGAGAAGACATAGAAAGTATCATTACACGCCTGCTTCAAGTAGCCGATTACAACGTGAAAGCGGCTGAAAGAGGCATTGTTTTCATTGATGAAATAGATAAAATTGCCCGTAAAGGTGATAATCCAAGCATCACACGCGATGTGAGCGGCGAAGGCGTACAGCAAGGACTTCTGAAACTTCTGGAAGGCTCTGTAATCAATGTTCCGCCGCAAGGCGGAAGGAAACACCCGGAGCAGAAATTTGTAGAAGTAAATACGCAGAATATTTTGTTTATTTGTGGAGGAGCTTTTGACGGAATTGAGAAAAAAATCGCTCAACGTTTAAACACCAGAGTTGTGGGCTATGGAGCTTCTGTTGAAACGGAAAACATCGACCGAAAAAACATGCTGCAGTATATTGCGCCGCAAGATTTGAAATCATTCGGATTGATTCCAGAAATCATCGGAAGACTTCCTATTCTGACATATCTCGAACCACTTGACAGAACTGCGTTGCGTAATATTCTCACAGAACCGAAAAACTCCATTATCAAGCAGTACACCAAGCTTTTCAAAATGGACAACATCGAGTTGGAATTTGCTCCTGAGGTTTTGGAATATATCGTGGACAAAGCCATCGAATTTAAACTGGGAGCCCGCGGACTGCGCTCCATCACAGAAACCATCATGATGGACGCCATGTACGAAACTCCTTCAAAGCAAACCAAGCACTTTGAAGTGACGCTACAATATGCTCAGTCGAAAATGGACAGAATGAACGCACACAGACTCAAAACAGCATAATTATTCTAAATTAAAAAGATTAATTTTACATTAAAATTCATTGAATCAGATATTTATCACTTTTTACATATAAATATCTGATTTTTTTATTTAAAAATACTTGCATATTAAAAATCTGTTTATAACTTTGTTTTAGAAAACCTGCCAGAAAACACTTCAGAATATTCGTTGAAATCCACAAATATTTGAGAAATATTTGTAAAGTATTAAATTTAAATGTAATTTCGTTTTCGCTGAACTATTGAGAAAATATTCATGACAACTCACTCATATCTTACCTTGCAACTTAAGAAACACTTTGGATTTGACAAATTCAAAGGGACTCAGGAGGCCATTATCCAAAATGTGCTTGAAGGGAAAGATACATTTGTTTTGATGCCGACCGGCGGTGGCAAATCGCTTTGCTACCAGTTGCCTTCGCTTCTCATGGATGGCACCGCAATTGTGATTTCGCCTCTGATTGCCCTGATGAAAAATCAGGTGGATGCGATGCGTACTTTCAGCGAGGAAGATGGTATAGCCCATTTTCTAAACTCATCATTGACACGCGTAGCGGTAGATATGGTGAAAGAAGATTTGCTTTCGGGGAAAACAAAACTACTGTACGTTGCACCCGAATCACTTACAAAGGAAGAAAACATAGAGCTGCTTCGCCAAATAAAAGTGTCGTTTTATGCCATCGACGAAGCACACTGTATTTCGGAATGGGGGCATGATTTCCGCCCAGAGTACCGCAGAATTCGTCCAATAATCAATGAGATAGGCAAATCGCCGATCATTGCTTTGACCGCTACGGCAACTCCAAAAGTACAGAATGATATACAGAAAAATCTTTCGATGCTGGAAGCTACCGTTTTCAAATCGTCATTTAACAGACCCAATCTTTATTACGAAGTAAGGCAGAAAAACAACGAAATTGAAAAGGAAATCATCAGGTATATCAGGGCAAATCACGGAAAATCAGGTATTATTTACTGTCTGAGCCGGAAAAAAGTTGAAGAGCTGACTGCCAATTTGCAGGTAAACGGCATTTCTGCACTTGCTTACCACGCAGGCATGGAAGCTGGGCAACGAACTGAGAATCAGGATAAATTCCTGATGGAAAAAGTAGATGTCATCGTAGCAACTATTGCATTTGGAATGGGAATTGACAAACCCGATGTGCGCTACGTGATCCATTACGATATCCCGAAGAGCCTGGAAGGTTACTATCAGGAAACCGGACGCGGGGGAAGAGACGGTGGCGAAGGAAAATGCATCACTTTTTACTCGTACAAGGACCTTGACAAACTGCGTAAGTTTATGCAGGGAAAACCAATTGCAGAACAAGAAATCGGGAATCAATTACTATTAGAAACACAGGCATACGCCGAATCATCGGTGTGTAGAAGAAAATTATTGTTACACTATTTTGGAGAAGAATATACGCAGGAAAACTGCGGAAGTTGTGATAATTGTATGAAACCTAAGAAATTTATTGAAGGTCAAGAATTGTTGGTATTAATTCTTGAAACTGTTCATTTAGTAAAAGAAAAATTCAAAGCAGACCATATCGTTGATATTTTGAAGGGAAATGAAACATCAGATGTTATCTCTTATCAGCATGATGAGTTGGAGAACTTCGGTTCAGCCTCCGATGAGGACGATAAGCTGCTGCACGCGATAATCCGCCAGGCGATGCTTGCCGGTTACATCAATAAGGACATTGAAACTTACGGAGTTCTGAAAATTACAAAAGAAGGTAAAGACTATCTGAAAAAACCAAAA
The DNA here is from genome assembly GCA_964541615.1 of uncultured Paludibacter sp. Lineage (GTDB taxonomy): Bacteria > Bacteroidota > Bacteroidia > Bacteroidales > Paludibacteraceae > UPXZ01. The sequence continues at coordinate 692 of CAZIRA010000064.1, read as the reverse complement.
GCGTTCCCTATTGTGAAAGACAACGAATTTGAAGATGATGATGACAGTACTAACATCAAAAACCAGGGTGGAACCAGCGCTGCAGACGATGTGCTCTTTTCTATTTTGAAAGATTTACGTAAAAAGCTTTCGAAAAAATTAGAAATTCCACCGTTTGTTATTTTTCAGGATCCATCTCTCGAAGCCATGGCTACCACCTATCCTGTAACAATGGAAGAGCTTCAAAATATTCCGGGAGTAGGTGCAGGAAAAGCCAAACGTTACGGCGAAGAGTTCCTGAAAGTGATTAAAGTGCATGTAAAAGAGAATGATATTATACGGCCGGAAGATTTGCGGGTACGTACAGTAGCCAAAAAATCTCAGCTGAAAGTATCTATCATTCAGGCCATTGACAGAAAAATTGCCCTTGACGACATAGCACTCTCAAAGGGATTGGACATCAATGAACTACTTGAAGAAGTAGAAGCCATTGTCTATTCCGGAACAAAAATTAACATCGATTACTTCCTGGACGAAGTGATGGATTCCGAACGGGTGGATGAAATTTTCGACTATTTCAGCACCGCTGAGACTGACAAAGTAAGCGCAGCTCTCGATGAACTTGGTGAAAATGACTTCAGCGAAACCGAAGTCCGTCTGGTTAGGATTAAATTCTTGTCGGAAATGGGAAATTAATGGATTGACTCATTAAA